>JAZNFR010000226.1:0-6907 GCA_045576055.1 Eubacteriales bacterium | reverse complement strand
CAGTAACGCCACCTGGGTATTTTTTGTAAATGTGCTTTAAAGACAAACTTGCCATTTTTATTCTCCTTAATGTGAGCCTTTTTGCGCAAAAAAACGCAAATTGACACAAATATTTTATTTTACAGTATATATTATAGCAGAAACTTTTTAAAATTTAAATATCTTTTTTTAACAAAATTTATAAAGCCTATTTGTGCAAATCTAACAAAAATGACCGTTTTTTCAAAGATTTGCACAAAAAATTAGTTCACATTTTGTTCAAAGTGCTCAAAAGAGAGCCTTACATTTTCATTGTTAGGCTAATACGCTTCTTATTAAGGTCAACGCCCTTGATTTTTACAGTTACAATATCGCCAACACTGAGCGCTTCGCTTGGGTGCTTGATGTACTTTTCGGAAATTTCAGAAATGTGTACCAAGCCATCCTGGTGAACACCAATATCAACGAAAGCACCAAAGTCAATAACATTACGAACAGTACCAGTCATAACCATACCTTCCTTTAGGTCCTCCATGCCAAGAACGTCGTCACGAAGAATTGGAAGTGGAAGTGAATCACGCACGTCACGGCCTGGCTTTTCAAGCTCACCGATAATGTCAAGTAGAGTAGGCTCACCGATTTCAAGCTCTTCGGATAGCTTCTTTGTGCCATATTTTGCACATTTTTGGCGTAGGTCAGATAGTCCTGAGCCAACGGATTCAAGAGTATATTCAAACTTTCCAAGTAGCTTCTTTGCAGCCTCGTAGGACTCTGGGTGAACACCAGTATTATCAAGGATTTCCTTTGAATCGGGAACACGAAGGAAGCCTGCGCATTGCTCGTAAGCCTTAGCGCCAATTTTTGGAACCTTAAGTAGCTCGTTTCTCTTAGTAAATTCGCCGTTTTCCTCACGGTATTTAACAATGTTTTTAGCGCTTGTCATATTGATACCAGAAATATAGGAAAGAAGGGAATATGAAGCTGTATTTACGTCAACACCAATCTTGTTAACACAGTCCTCAACAACACCACCAAGCGCCTCGTCAAGTCTTGCTTGCTTCATATCGTGTTGATATTGACCAACGCCAATAGATTTAGGGTCAATCTTAACAAGCTCGGCAAGTGGGTCTTGTAGACGTCTTGCAATAGAAACAGCTGAACGTTGTGTTACGTCAAAGTCAGGGAATTCCTCAGCACCAAGCTTGGAGGCAGAGTAAACTGAAGCACCAGCCTCACTTACCATAATATACTTTTTGTCGCCTGCAATCTCCTTAAGAACACCAGCAATAAAGATTTCGCTTTCCTTAGATGCTGTACCGTTACCAATAGCAACAACGTCAACACCATATTTCTTAATAAGTCTAGTTACAATAGCCTTTGAGCCCTCAATATCCTCACGTGGCTTTGTAGGGAAAATAACAGCAGTATCAATAACCTTACCGGTTTTATCAACAACTGCAAGCTTACAGCCTGTACGATAACCAGGGTCGTATCCAAGAACGGTTTTGCCCTTGAGTGGTGCGCCCATAAGTAGGTTCTTTAGGTTGTCGGAGAATAGCTTAATCGCGCCCTCACTTGCATTGTCGAATAGAGAGGTTCTAATCTCTCTTTCAACTGAAGGAGCGATAAGACGGTCATATCCGTCAGTTATAGCCTCAGCAATATATGATTTTGCTGGACTTGATGAATTTGTAATTAATTGTGAATATAAATAGTTAAGTATTATTTCGGAGTCGATTTGAACACTAACCTTTAAGAATTCTTCCTTTTCGCCTCTGTTGATAGCCAAAACTCTATGTCCTGGTATCTTTTTAACTGCCTCGTTATAATCGTAGTATGAGCTGTAAACTGAGTCCTCGTCCTTTGCTTGCTTAGAAACAATTACGCCGTGGTCGGTTGTTAAGGCTCTTATAGCCTTACGGAAATCAGCGTTATCTGAAATATCCTCAGCAATGATGTCTTTAGCACCATTGATTGCATCCTCAGCAGTCTTAACGTGGAGCTTTTTATCCTCATTTTCAGTTGTAATAAAGTCCTTAGCTACCTCCTCAATTGAAGGAGAGTAGGAATCTCTTTGCTCCATAATGAGATTAGCAAGTGGCTCAAGCCCCTTCTTTCTTGCAAGAGAAGCACGTGTCTCTCTCTTTGGCTTGTATGGACGATAAATATCCTCAACCTCAGTAATTGTTTGTGCCTTGTTAAGAGCCTCGGTAATTTCAGGGGTTAATTTGCCTTGACCCTCGATAAGAGAAGCAACCTCAGCCTTTCTTGTCTCTAAGTTTCTTAGGTATTTAAGACGGTCATCAAGATTACGTAAAACAGTATCATCAAGTGAGCCTGTAACCTCTTTTCTATAACGTGCGATAAAAGGAATTGTGTTGCCGTCGTCGATAAGTCCAACAGTTGCTTCAACTTGACTTACCTTAAGTGAAAATTCTTTTGCTAGTGTTTCAATAATGTTCATTTTTTGTTTCTCCGTTTTTGCATCTTTTGGGTATGAATTTATTTTTCAATATAATCTTTTACGAAATAAGTATGTGTATGTGCGCTGTTTCCAAACTTGTCACGGATTGTAACACGGAAATATACGTCGCTTTCGCGTAGCCAAAACTCGTCGTGGGTTAGTCCTTCGGAGTCGTCATCGTGGGTTGTGTGTCTATCTGAACGGCAGTAGCCATTCACAATTATGCTTTCAACTGGTGTGCACTCGATTTTTAACATATTGTCCTCAACATAAAGTGCCTTAAATTGCGGAGGGTTATCTCTGCCTGATGCACAGTATATATTACCCTTTTCCATAGCCTCAATGATTTGGTCGTACTTTAATTCCTTAGCGCCAATGAAGGTTGAGCCACCAAAGGACTCACGAAGTCCTGCGTGGTTGTGATTGTCGTCACCCATTGTGCAAACGAGGTTGTACATACCATTTCTAACCATATCATCGTAAATATATGGGCAATATTCACTTCCTGTTTCAAGCTCGGTTGCGTAGTTCAATATTTCAAGACCCCAAAGTCCTTCCATATTTATATAGTCCTCGCGCTCGTTAAGTGACCAATATGGATGGTTGAGCTGTACTAAAAATCCCGCATCGTTACAACGCTTAATAATCTCGTTTATGTTTTCCTTAGTGAATTCACGAATAAATCCGTCGCACTTGGTGTCAGGGTATCTGTCCTTTAAAATCCAGTTTTGCTCAATAGCTGTTGCTGGCATAAATGTATTGTGTGGGTCCTTTGAAAAAATGTTAAGGTGTACGCACTTTTTACGAACCCAATCACTTGTATCAATGTCAAACAGCTTTGGGAATGAAGCCTTCGAATCGTTTATTGCATACTCAGAGCTTGTTAGCGCCAAAAAGCCCTCATCGTTTAGGTCAGAGTGGTCAAGAAGCACGTCGTGGTCTGAATAAGCCACAATAGAGTAGCCGTGATTTTTGTATGCCTCCTTAACCTGTTCAGGGGTTAAAGCACCATCGGAGTGCTTTGTGTGACAGTGAAAGTTGGCTCTATACCAATTTAATTCTGGTGATATTAGAAACTTTTTCATACATTCAGCTCCTTGTTAAAAAATCTTCAACTTTATAATAATGTGTATGGGCATTGTTTCCGTATTTATCTCTTACAGTAACACGGAACATTATATCCTTTGGCTCAAGCTTGAATTCAGCGTGAGTGATTTCCTCATCCTCACTTGGATAATGGCAGTGATTTCTGCCAAGTCCTGTAACGAAAATGTCAGTAGCAGGGGAGCAATCTATTTTTAGGATATTATCTTCTACGTAAAGAGCATCGATTTTTGGTGGATTTTTACCACTTGCACAGTAGAAATTGCCATTTTCAAGCGCCTCTATTACTTGACTATACTCAAGCTTCTTAGCGCCTATAAATGTCGAGCCGCCAAAGGAATCTCTTAGGCTACCATCGTCGTTGTGGTTGTCATCACCCATTGTGCAGTATAGATTATACATGCCCTGTCTTACCATATGGTCGTATATGTAAGGGCAGTATTCGCTACCTGTTTGCCTCTCGGTTGCGTAGTTTAAAATTTCAAGTGCCCAAAGCCCATCTATATTAAGGTAGTCCGTCATATCGTTAAGCGACCAGCTTGGATGGTTTAGTGAAACTAAAAAGCCGTTTTCATTAAGCCTTTTAACCATTTCATTAATGCTATCTATTGTGTACTCCCTATGATAGTTGTCACACGAAATTTTACCAATATCACGACCCTGTGCGTGCCACCACGTATCAAAAAGAGTATTGTCAGTTGCTGGGTGAAAAACGTTGTGTGGGCTTTTGGAATAAACACCTATGTGAATAACCTTGCGTGCAAACCATTCCTCTGTGCTTTCACCGTTTGGTAAAGAAAATGAGGGGGCTGTGTCGTCAATTGAAAACTCACTCGCTGTGATTGCCAAAAAGCTATTATCGCTTAAATCTGAGTGGTCGCGTATTAGCTCATGGTCGCTATATGCCACAATGGAATAGCCCATTTTCTTATACACTTCCTTTATTTCCTCTGGGGTAAAATGTCCATCGGAAATGGTAGTGTGACAATGCATATTAGCTCTATACCAGTTAAGATCTGGAGAAATAATATATTTTTTCATCAGTCTTCCTTAAGGTCACTAACCTTATAAAAATGTGTGTGTGCATTATTGTTATATTTGTCACGAACAGTTACACGGAACATAATGTCCTGTGGGTCAAGTCTAAATTCGGCGTGGGTGATTTCTTCACCATTTGTGTTTGCATAACGGAAGTTTCTGCCCATGCCAGTTACAAAAACGTCAGTCGCAGGCGAGCAGTCAACCTTAATTATATTATCTTCAACATAAAGTGCGTTGATTTTTGGTGGGTTTTTACCACTTGCACAGTAGAATTCGCCTTTTTCAAGCGCATCCATTATTTGACCATATTCAAGCTCCTTTGCGCCAATTATTGTTGAGCCACCAAAGGAATGATCAAATGAGCCACCACGGTTGTGGTTGTCGTCACCCATATTACAGAAAAGATTTTTGTTTTTGCCGTTTCTTATCATATGGTCATATATGTAAGGGCAGTATTCAGCGCCTGTTAATCTCTCAGTTGCGTAGTTCAAAATCTCAAGTGACCAAAGCCCCTCGAAATTAAGATAGTCATCCATATCATTAAGTGACCAGTTTGGATGGTTAAGTGCAACCAAAAAGCCAGCGTCATTCAAGCGTTTAATTGTTTCATTAATGCTTTCAACGGTGTAAACTCTTTGATATCCGTCGCACGTTGCGCCTGCCATATCCTTGCCCTGACTTTTCCAATAGTTAAAGGTGCCCTCGTCAGTTGCTGGATGGAATGTGTTGTTTTTATCCTTTGCATAAACACCAAGATGGATAACCTTTCTGCTTTTCCAGCCGTCCATATATTCGCCTTCGGGAATTTCAAAGCAAGCTTTAGAATCGTTTATCGAAAATTCAGAAGAGGTAATTGCCAAAAAGCTATCATCCGTGAGGTCATTGTGCGTACGAATAATCTCGTGGTCTGTATATGCAACTATTGAGTAGCCCATTTCCTTGTATGCCTTTTTTACCTCCTCAGGAGAGTAGTGCCCGTCGGAAACTGTTGTGTGACAGTGCATGTTTGCACGATACCAGTTTACATTGCTTGGCAAAAGATATTTTTTCATTTGAAAATTTCCTCCTCATCGCTTGTCAAATAGCGCCATTCTCCACGCTTTAAGCTCGGGTCAAGAGCAATTTTTCCAAAGCTGATTCTTTCAAGATAAGTAATTTTATTATTAACCGCCTCAAGCATACGCTTAATTTGATGATATTTTCCCTCAGTTAAGGTGATTTCTCCACTTGCTAAATTATCATATAATTTAATTTTGCAGGGCTTTGTAAGGTAACCGCCGATGTCAACTCCACTTTCCAGCACCTTTACATCACTTTCTGACAAAGGAAATTTAGATTCAAATTTATATACCTTTGAAACGTGATGCTTAGGGGAGAGCACCTTGTGTGCGCCATCACCATCATTTGTTAAAATTACAAGACCCAAAGTGTTTTTGTCGAGTCTGCCACAGGGGAAAAGTCCTTTTCTTCTGTCCTCGTCGCTAACCAAATCTAAAACGGTTTTTTCCCTTTCATCTTCGGTAGCAGAGACGTAGCCCTCGGGCTTGTTTAACATAATATAGGTAAACTTTTTGTAGGTAAGCACCTCGCCAAAAAGAGAAACCTCGTCATTTAGAGGGTCGATTTTATGGTCTGGCTTTTTAATAACTTCGCCATTAACTGTAACCTTGCCCGAGCGAATAAGCTTGCAACCCTCACTGCGGGTAGCCTTACCAAGCTCGGAAAGAAGCTTATCAAGACGCATAAAGTTCCCTCCCAAAAAAATTCATCTTATATTATAACATATATAACATAAAATGTAAATAATATCTTATAAAATATAACTAAAAAAACAATAAAAAATGATAGCTTTTTAGGGAATGTCTCAAAAATTAAAAAATTTAATAAAAATGTTGATTTTAGTCGCTAAATACGATATAATATATACGAAAAATTTATTTCAAGGAGAAATACATATGATTTATTCACACGAAGTAGAACAAATGTGCTCCGTTGCTAAGGGACCAAAGCATGGTCCAGCTCCTATTCCAGAGGAGGGCAAATGGGTACAGGCAAAGCAAATCACTGACATTTCTGGCTACACACACGGTATTGGCTGGTGTGCACCACAACAGGGCGCTTGCAAGCTTTCACTTAACGTTAAGGATGGCATTATTGAAGAGGCACTTGTTGAAACAATTGGATGCAGTGGTATGACACACTCAGCAGCTATGGCAGCTGAAATTCTTCCTGGCAAAACACTTTTGGAGGCTCTTAACACAGACTTAGTTTGTGATGCTATCAACACAGCAATGAGAGAGCTTTTCCTTCAAATCGTAT
>JAZNFR010000225.1:0-3170 GCA_045576055.1 Eubacteriales bacterium | reverse complement strand
TAAAGCAATCTTTAATTTTTTCTTCCTTATTTTTCATTTCTGGAATTATTACATGGATTCTATGCGGAAGAATAGATGATGTTACTGTATTTTTGATTTTTCCAAGATGCGCTTTACCTCTTGTATATTCATATATCTTTTGGGCAATAGCTTATTTATTTTTAGGCTTTATTTTTGCGGGTGTCATGCTTGGATGTGAGCGTTATAGACGCGCAAATGCATATAAAATCGCGCTATTTCTTATGTTAACTCACATATTTACTCTATGCTCATACCCCATAATATTCGGAGCGTGTTCGCCTCTTTTTGCCTTTTTAGTATTACTTTTTGCCGTTTTATTTTGCTTCTTGTCACTCATGCTTTGCTTTAAGCAATATTGCCTTTGGACTATCTGTGTTTTTTTATATTTGATTTGGTTGATTTATAATTCTTATGTAGTACTGGCGATTGCTTTTGCAAACTAACTTTCATACTTGTCTTTTGTTGTGAATATAGATATACTGAGGTGATGATATGAAAAAAAGAACGGTAGCTTTTTTGTTTAGCATTTTATTTTTGTTAATTATTATAACACCAATAAATGCATTAAATATTAAAGTAACAAATTTTGAATTAGATGTCAAAAGTGCAATTTTAATTGATGCAAACACGGGCACAGTTTTATACAAGCAGAATGAAACTGAGCGCTTAGCACCAGCATCTGTTACCAAAATAATGACCTTATTACTTGTTTTTGAAGCTATAGAAAAAGGGACACTCAAATATGATGATACTCTTTCGGTAAGCGAAAATGCCGCCTCTATGGGTGGCTCTCAAGTATTTCTTGAGCCAGGTGAAGAGATGAGTGTCGATGATTTACTTAAGAGTGTTATAATTGCGTCCGCTAACGATGCAGCGTTGACACTTGCTGAGCATGTGGGAGGTAGCGAAGAAGCTTTTGTTGAAATGATGAATTCTCGCGCTAAAGAGCTTGGAATGCTACTTACTAATTTTGAAAACGTTACAGGCTTAGATGACGATGTAAGTAACCATCTAACATGCGCTAATGATATAGCACTAATGTCAAGAGAGTTATTAAAACACGAAAAGGTTAGTGAATACTCAACAATTTGGATGGACACGATAAGAAATGGAGAATTTGGACTGACAAATACAAATAAATTAGTTCGTTTTTATAACGGAGTTACAGGATTAAAAACTGGTTTTACAACCGGTGCTGGTTATTGCATAAGTGCCAGCGCAAAACGTGGTGATTTACATTTAATTGCAGTTATTATGGGGGCAGAAACCTCTCAAATTAGAAATGCAGCTGCAAGTAAGCTACTGGATTTTGGCTTTGCAAATTATTCTATTTACAAGAACATTGGAAACGATATAACTATTGATGTATATGGTGGAGTTAAAAACAATACTGTTTTAAAGTATAATGATTATGAAACATTATTAAATAAAGGGGAAGAAAAAAAGATTGTTAAAGAAATAGCTTTAAATGAATATTTGGTAGCACCAATTAAGAAAAATGAGGTTGTAGGAAAAATTACATACAAAATTAACGATGAAACAGTTGGAGAAAGCAACATAATTTGCACTGAAACAATAGAAAAAATGTCATTTTTTCAATATTTTTTAAGCGTAATAAAAAATTTGTTTTAAATTATAAAATAAATAGCTAAAAAACCATAAAAAGTGTTGAATTTTTTCGAAAGTTGTTGTATTATATTAATATTAGTAATTTTATTACGAGGTATATTATATGGCACTTTCGTTAAATACAAAATTTGTTGAAAATTTTGTGTCAAAAAATGATATTAATAATATCGCAAATGAGATATGTACTGCCCAAAAGCATGTCTTCAACAAAGATGGAGAAGGCAGTGACTTTCTTGGTTGGGTTGACCTTCCACTAAACTATGATAAAGAGGAATTTGCAAGAATTAAGGTTGCAGCTGAAAAAATTAAAAAGAGCTGTGATGTATTTGTAGTTATAGGCATCGGTGGCTCTTATCTCGGTGCTCGCGCAGCAATTGAGTTTGTAAAATCTCCTGTTTATAATAACATAAAAAAGGATACACCTGATATATATTTTGCTGGTAATTCAATCAGTCCATCAGCTCTATCAGATTTAATCAAAATTTGTGAAGGCAAGGATATTTGCATTAATGTTGTTTCAAAGTCAGGAACTACAACAGAGCCTGCAGTTGCATTTAGAGTATTCCGTAATCTTTTGGAAGAAAAATATGGAAAAGAAGGTGCAAAGGAAAGAATATTTGCAACAACAGATAAAGCCAAGGGTACTCTTAAAAAATTCTCTGATGATAACGGATATGAAACCTTTGTTGTTCCAGACGATGTTGGTGGAAGATTTTCAGTTTTAACCGCTGTTGGTCTATTACCAATTGCTGTTGCAGGTATTGATATTGACGAAATGATGAAGGGTGCGCAAGACTCTCGTCAAAAATATTCCTCAACCGACATAGAAACAAATGATTGCTTAAAGTATGCTGCAATTAGAAATGTTTTATATAGAAATGGAAAGAATGTTGAAATTTTAGCTGCATATGAGCCAGCTGCACAAATGCTTTGCGAATGGTGGAAGCAGTTGTTCGGCGAAAGCGAAGGTAAGGATGGAAAGGGTATTTTCCCAAGCTCAGTTATCTTTTCAACTGACCTTCATTCTCTTGGTCAATATATTCAAGATGGAACAAGAATGATGTTTGAAACCGTTTTAAACATCGAAAATCCAAGTGACAAGCTTGAAATTCCATTCGATCCTTATAATGTTGATAAGCTTAACTTCTTAGCTGGTAAGGATCTCGATTTTGTTAATAACAAGGCAATGCTTGGCACTTTAATTGCTCATACCGATGGCAATGTTCCTAACATTGTTTTGAATGTAAAAGATAGAAGTGCATATTCCTTAGGTTATTTAGTATATTTCTTTGAGTATGCTTGTGCGATTTCAGGATATACACTCGGTGTTAATCCATTTAATCAGCCTGGTGTTGAAAGCTATAAGAAAAATATGTTTGCTCTTCTTGGAAAAGAAGGCTACGAGGACCTCAAGGCTGAACTTGATAAAAGAATAAACTAAAAAAAGAGCGCTAATAAGCGCTCTTTTTATTTTATTTGGCTAAAATAAGCAAAAAAAGTTTGAAATTAATAAAATTTTT
>JAZNFR010000224.1:0-3958 GCA_045576055.1 Eubacteriales bacterium | reverse complement strand
CGCTAGGCGCACCTGATTTGCGACAAGTCGCAAAGGCAGGTTCTGCCGCCATAAACGAAAATAAAAACGGCATACCCGAAAAGAGTACACCGTTTTTATGGTCGAGATGACAGGATGACTTCGCAACAAGTTGCTCGTAACACTTCGTGCGCAAATCGTGAGCGAGCTCCCATTTGCTTCACTCGCTAGGCGCACCTGATTTGCGACAAGTCGCAAAGGCAGGTTCTGCCGCCATAAACGAAAATAAAAACGGCATACCCGAAAAGAGTACACCGTTTTTATGGTCGAGATGACAGGATTCGAACCTGCGGCATCATGGTCCCAAACCATGCGCGCTACCAACTGCGCTACATCTCGATTTGTTGTTTATTTTTCTCAATCTAGTTAGGCGCTACTACAATATGTGTCCAAACACATATTGCATAATTCGTTTTAGCCAATCACACATCGCATTAAGCTTGTGTTCTTGGAAACTCATTACAACTGCGCTACATCTCGATTGCCATATAATTATAGCAAAGCACTTTGTGTTTGTCAAGAGTTATTTTCAAATTTTTATAAAAATTGTTTTAAGAATAGAACAAAGCCCGTCACTGCAAGGAATGAAGGGCTTTGCTTTTTTAATAATGATACTTTTTTCGTTTGGCAATTATGAAAACAAATGTAATTATAAGTGTAAGGAATTCTGCAACGACAACCGATAGCCAAATTCCAATAACCTGTAAGCTTTCTGGAAAGAGAAGTGGAAGAACAAGAACAGCGACAACCTGGAAAAGTAGAGTTCTCAAAAACGATATCAGCGCTGAAACAGGCCCGTTATTAAGTGCAGTAAAGAAAGATGAGCCAAAAATTGCAAAGCCAGCAAACAAGAACGAGAATGAGTAAATTAGGAAAGCTCTAATCGTTTCAAGCTTGGTCACCTCATCATATCTTACAAAAATACTTGCCATAGGAACAGAAAGAAGCTCCGATGATATAAACATAATAAGAGAAAGAACACCAATTATAACAAGACTTTTCTTGAAAACATTTCTAAGCTCCTTGTGATTTTGTGCACCGAAATTATAACTGATAATAGGTGCAATGGCAACCACATATCCAATAAAAACAGAAATGAATATAAAGTTAACGTACATCAAAACACCATAAGCCTTAATGCCAAAATTTGGTGCATATTTGATAAGCTGAAAATTATATAGCATACCTACAAGCGACATCGAAACATTTGACATAAGCTCACTTGAGCCGTTTGAGCATGCATGGAAAACAGCACGACCATCAAATTTGAATTTAGTAAGTCGCAAAAGACTTGAATTCGGTCTTGAAAAATATATAATTGGACCAATACAGCCAACAGCTTGACCTAAAATTGTAGCAATTGCAGCGCCCTCAACACCCCAACCAAAGCCAGGGATGAATAAAGCATCCAGTATAATGTTTGTAACACCTGATGCAACCGTGAAAACAAGTCCTAGCTTAGGTTTTTCAGCTGTTGAAAAAAGTCCTTGAAACTCCATTTGTAGCATGGCAAATGGCAATCCTATAAGACAAATTTGACCATAGCGTAAAGAAAGGGTGAGCATCTCTGAGCCAGCCTCAGCGCCTAAGAAAATGGCGATAGGCTTTAATAAAAACAAGCCTACAATCGCAATAATAACTCCTAAGATAGCAGGCAAATAAATGAATAGTGAGAAAAGTAAGTTCGCTTTATCACGTTCTCCCATGCCTAAGTGCTTTGCGATAAGTGCGCCACCACCTGTGCCGAACATGAATCCAACAGCACCAAGAATCATAAGATAAGGCATAATGAAGTTTATAGCTTCAAAGGATGCACCGCTATCGCTAATGCAATTTGAAACAAAAAGCCCGTCAACAACACCATAAATTGAGGTGAATATCATCATAATAATGGGAGGAAATGCAAAACGCAAAAGCCTTTTATATGTAAAATGGTCAGATAATTGTATAGCCATAAAGCACCTCCCTCAAATATTTCATTGTATATTATAACAAAATAAAACATATTGTCAATAGAAAACTGCAACAATATTAAATATGAATAATATGTAAATTTTATTAAGTCGACACAACGGCCTATTAAAGGATTGTTGACTTTGTTAATAAAAAATGGTAAAATTTTGTCATAGCATAGTCCAAAATAAATAGCATAGTCCAAAATAAAATTATTAAAAGGAGCCTTTATGGTTAACTTCTTATATTCACTCTTGAAAGAGTACGAATTCGAAAACGATTTTTGGAAAACACCCGCATTTGGATTTTGGCACATTTTTTATGTTGTGCTTGTTGTCGGATTGATAATTGGTGCAGCGTTTGTTTTGAAAAACAAAAATGAAAAAACAAAGAAAAAGGTAATGGATATTTTGCCAATAGCGGTTCTTTGTGTTTATATTGTGGATTTCTTTTTAAGACCTATCGCATTTAAAGAGGGCGATTTTACAAACTCAATCAGCTCTATTATTGACAAGCTACCATTCCATATTTGTACGGTTTTAGCGCCTGTTGCTGCTTTTGCACAATTCAATAAGAAATTTGAGAAAATTAAAGAGCCAATAGTTATTTTGTCAATCGTTGGTCCACTTATGTATTTAACATATCCTGGCACAGCAGTTGGTGATGAATTCCCATTCTGCTATGAGGTTGTTCAAACAATGCTTTATCACGGCTTGCTTTTGGCATGGGGCGTCCTCAATATTTCCACAGGACAAACAAAAATCACCATAAAAAACTGGCATAAATCCTTAATCGGAATAGCTATTATTTCTGGCTGGGCGCTTCTTGGGAATATGATGTTTAGTGATATGACAAGCGTTTCCACTTGGACAAAAACAGGCTTTGACTGGTTCTTCCAAAAGGGAAATCTCCTTTCCTCAGATCACTCAAGCCTTCCTCTTGCTATAGCAATGCCATTCCTAGTAGCCTTGGCAATCTTTGGCATGGCAATGATCATTTATGGTCTATATTACATAATAAAAGCAATCGCAAATAAGGCAACTAAAGGCAGTAAAAAAGTAAAAGAGAATTAAATTTAAAAGGGTGCAAATAGCGCCCTTTTTTCTTGACAATATGGTAACTCTATGCTAATATTTATATATCAATACAAGGAGACTTAAAAATGGCAAAAAAATATAACACTGTATTCTTTGATTTGGACGGAACAGTGATAGATTCTGGCGAGGGAGTGTCTAATTCCGTGCTATACGCCCTTGATAAATTTGGTATTAAGGAAACTAAAGAAAAGGCGCTAAAATTTATAGGTCCACCACTTGCTGAGTCCTTTAAGGAATTTTACGGATTTAGCGATGAAAAAGCGACACAGGGTATCGAAATTTATCGTGAATACTATCGCGAAAAGGGTATTTTTGAGTGCTATTTATATGACGGAATAGTTGATCTTTTGAAGAGCTTAAAGAAAAACGGCTATACCGTGGTTTTGTGCACCTCAAAGCCTGAGGCGTATGCCCACAAAATTCTTGAGCATTTTGATATTATGAAATACTTTGACTACGCATGTGGCGCCACAATGGACGAAAAAACTCGCGCAACGAAGGACGACGTTATGAAATATGCCTTCGAAACATCAGGAGCAAAAAGGGAATCAACCATTATGGTTGGCGACCGTAGATTTGATATCAATAGCGCGAATAAATTTGAAATTGATTCAATAGGTGTTGCCTTTGGCTATGGCTCAAGAGAGGAGCTTGAAAATGCTGGCGCAACTTATGTTTTCGACTCAGCTGATGAGATTGAAAAGCTGCTTATATAAAGAATTAGGGAAGGAAAATCGTCTCGGTTTTTCTTCCTTATTATTTTAATGCTTTAAAGCGCTAAAATTTTTTCAAAAAAATTGCTTTAAAAATATTGACTTGATAAAATATGTGTGATATGATTATTTCTATCATACTTATAGATTGAAATATGCTCCTTGCATATTCGAGGT
>JAZNFR010000223.1:0-3340 GCA_045576055.1 Eubacteriales bacterium | reverse complement strand
TAAGGAAATTTCTTACCTACAACATGGCGAGATATTAGACGGCATGAAATACGCATTCGTTTCATTTAACGATATAGTAAAAGATATCTCGGACGAGGAATAAATAAAAAAAGCAGACCCAGTGTCTGCTTTTTTGTTTTTGCAAAGCCCTACCATATATTACATTTGAAACCTAGAGGTGGGGTATGGTATAATAAAGGGGACAAACACCCCACCCTGTGGTTAAAAATAGGGGTGTTTGGAATGATTTAAGGAGGTACAGTAAATGAAAAAGCTGTATATATTTATTCTTTCTGTGGCGATGATGATTACTGCGTTTTTAATGAGTGTATCTGCCGCAAATTTGACACACACCGTCCAAAAGGGAGACACCATGTGGAAAATTGCCGTTAAATATGAGGTTGGTCTTTCTGAGATTAAGGGAGCGAACACCCACATAAAAAATCCGGACTTAATTTACCCAGGTGATAAATTATATATTCCTACGACCGATTCAAGTGTAACTGCGTATGAACAAGAGGTAGTTAGGCTTGTAAATATAGAAAGAAGCAAGCAAGGCTTAAAGTCGCTCGAAAGTGAGTGGCAGCTTTCGAGAGTTGCACGCTATAAATCACAAGATATGAAGGACAAGGGATATTTTTCACATACAAGTCCTACATATGGCTCTCCGTTTGATATGATGAAGAGCTTTGGAATTTCATATAGAACCGCTGGCGAGAATATAGCTAAAGGCCAAAGGACACCAGCCGAGGTGGTCAGCGCGTGGATGAATTCCTCTGGACATAGAGCGAATATATTGAATAAATCGTTTGCAAAAATAGGCGTTGGCTATGTAAAAAGTGGAAATTACTGGACACAAATGTTTATAGGATAAAAAAGCGAGTTTTTTACTCGCTTTTTTATTTTTTTTATTGACAATTTAGTATAACTAATATAAAATGAATGTAATATTATGTATGGTTGGGTGAAAAATGAAAATTACGGGCGCAATTTTTGATATGGACGGCACACTTATTAATTCTATGGATTACTGGGCTATTGTAGCAACAGAATACTTAAAGAGTATAGGATTAGAGCCTCCAAAGGATACGGACAGGGATTATCTTGAAAACGGAATGAAAAGCTGGCACAAGCGTGCTTGCCCAGATATTCCTTATGAAGAGGTTTCAAGAGGCATTTATGGTATAATGGAAAAGTATTATGATGACCACGTGTCGTTAAAGGAAGGCGTGCTCGAAATGCTTGAAAGATTAAAGGCACATGGAGTTAAAATGTGCTTAGCCACCGCAACTGATAGATTTATGGTTAAAAAGGTTCTTAACCAACTGGGTATATTAGAATATTTTTCCTTCATTTTAACGTCGGAAGAGGTTGGGCTTGGCAAAAGATACCCATTGATTTACGAAAAGGCACGAGAAACTTTAGGAACAGACAAAGAAACCACCTATGTCTTTGAGGATGCTTTATACGCAATAAACACCTGCAATCAAAATGGAATTAAGGTGGTTGGCGTTTATGATAAAAATGTATTTGTAGGCGAAAAAGAAATCGCAAGTCTTTGCGATTATTATCTTGATAAGGACTCAAAATATCAATTTGAAATCGAATGAATGATAATTATGCGACAAAAGACAAAAGCGAGTGGTAACACTCGCTTTTGTCTTTTTATGTTGAAATTAAACGCATCTTGTGCTATAATATACAAAGGTGGTGATATAATGGACAAATTAAAAAATATCAAGCTATATCTTTTTGATATGGACGGGACTCTTTATTTAGGGGATAGACTTTTTGATTTCACCGAGGAGCTTCTTTCAAAAATCAAGACTTCTGGTGGAAAATATATGTTTATGACGAATAATTCCTCAAAAAGCGTACAAGATTACATAAAAAAGCTTGAGAGATTGGGAATCAAATCAGAATATGATGATTTTATCACATCATCTCAAGCAACTGCATATTATCTAAATAAGTATTACAATGGAAAAACGCTTTATGTTTGTGGTACTAATTCTTTGAAAGATGAGCTTAGAGCAAACGGCTATAAAATCACTGAAAATCTTGATGAGGTTGAGGTGGTCGTTATGGGCTTTGACACGGAACTAACCTTTAAAAAGCTTGAGGACGTGTCTAAATTATTACTTTTGAGAAAAGATATTCCATATATCGCAACTAATCCAGATTATGTGTGTCCGACGGAGTTTGGTTCAGTCCCCGACTGTGGCAGTGTGTGCGATATGCTATATAATGTTTCAGGCAGACGCCCAGTCGTTATTGGTAAGCCAGAGCCTCTTATGCCTATTTTGGCGATGGAGCATACAGGCTATACAAAAGAACAGACAATAGTAGTTGGTGACCGTATTTATACCGATATAAAAAGTGGTGTTAATGCCGGTACAGTAACAGCACTTGTTATGAGTGGAGAAACAACCTATGAAATATTAGAAAAATCTGATGTTAAGCCTGATTTCGTTTTTGAAAGCGCTAAGCAGTTGATAATTTAAATGTGTTTCATTGACAAAACTGAGATAATGGGTATATAATAAAACTATAACAGTTAAGGAGAATTATAATGAATTTTATTAAGGTTGATAGCTATGAAAAGTTAAGCAATATGGCGGCAAATATTATTGCTGACGTTGTTAAGAATAAAGAAAACGCAGTGTTGGGTCTTGCAACAGGCTCATCCCCTTTGGGTACATATGCGCGTCTAATTGAAAAATACAATGCTGGCGAGCTTGATTTTAAAAATGTAACATCGGTTAACCTCGATGAATATGTTGGGCTTGATGGCTCAAACGACCAAAGCTATCGCTATTTTATGAACAAAAACCTATTTAAGCACATAAACATTGATATAAATAAAACATTTGTACCAAGTGGCTGCACTGACGATTTGAAATCTGAGGGTGAGGCTTATGACAAAATGATTGAGGACCTTGGAGGGATTGATATTCAGCTCCTAGGTATAGGTCTTGACGGTCACATCGGCTTTAATGAGCCTGATGAGTTCTTCACTAAGGAAACACACGTGGTTAAGCTTGATGAGTCAACAATTGAAGCAAACTCTCGCTTTTTCGCCTCAAAGGACGATGTGCCGAAGGAAGCAATCACAATGGGTATGTACTCAATTATGCAGGCTAAAAAGGTACTCTTAATTGCAAACGGCAAAAACAAAAAGGAAATAGTAGAGAAGGCGTTTTTTGGTCCAATTACACCATATGTTCCCGCATCGATTTTACAGCTTCATAAGGATGTAACAGTAATATACAGTGAAAACTAAAAATCAAGCCATAGATTACAATCTATGGCTTTTTATATTGATTTTATTATTTTAGTG
>JAZNFR010000222.1:0-5717 GCA_045576055.1 Eubacteriales bacterium | reverse complement strand
ATTTCTAGCAACAGAATAGAAATAGTTAACTTTGGATAGTCATATTTTAAAGCGAAGCGAATATAAATTTAGTGTAATCAAAAATAGGAGATTTAATTATGAACGCAGAAAACAAACCAAACAAATTCAAACAATTCTTTCAAAAAATCGGCACAAGAAATTTAATTATAATTTGTGCTGTTGTTCTTATCGGCGCTGCTGTTTGTATAAACTATGCACTATATAAGAACAATTCACCATCAAACGACGTTGACGTTGATATTGACCTTGATGGAACAGATTTAAACGACGTTCTTGACAACGATCCCAACGCATCCGATTATTTTTCACAAACTGCCCTCTCTCGTCAACAAGCAAGAGATGAAGCACTTGAGGTTTTGCAAACAGTAGCAAAGAGCGAAACTGCCCTTCCTGAGGCTGTTGAATCGGCACTAAAGGATATTGCACAAATTGCAAAGGATATTGAAAACGAATCAAACATTGAAACATTAATTCAAGCAAAGGGTTTCGAGGACTGTATCGCTGTTATTAGCGATGGTAAAGCTACTATAATCGTTGGTACAGACGGTCTTTTAGCTAGTCAAGTAGCGCAAATTAACGAAATCGTTTACACTCAAAGCGGTATTTTACCAACCGATCTTACAATTATCGAAAAAAAATAACTCTCTAATTTTATTCTGCCTTGACAAATAAATTTTTTTATTGTATTATATACATATGATATTGAAAGGCGGTATTAAAATGGAGATTGATAAGAAACAATACGTTTTATACAAGGGACTTCCTCTTGTTAGAGACGGCGACGTTCTCTGCTATGGTGACCTTAACGAAAAATATATATTAACACTTAACATTTTGGGCAAGGATGCTGCAGAAAATCCTAATATGATTATGGTGCAAATCTGCCACACAAATGATAGAAACAAGATTGTTAAGGGAAAACAAGCATTCAAAAAGGATCTTTTTGAAGCACTTGACCTTGGTGGAATTTGGCTTGAACAAGTTATCAAGGAAGATATCTAATAAAACAAAAAGACTGCAAAAGCAGTCTTTTTCTTTTTAGCAGTTATTTAAAATTTTGGTTAAAAGGTAATGCAAATCATATTTTTCAGAATCAGATATTCCATTAAGCATTTTATCTTCCATTTTTTGAACAATTATTTCTAGTCTTTTTAGCATTTCATAACCGAGAGAGGTCAAATAAACATTGACTTTTCTTTTATCATTTGAGGAGCCTTCGCGCTTGATTAAATTTTCGCTCTCCATTTTTGCAAGTGCAACACTAACTGTTGAGCCTTGAAGGTGAACCTCCCTTGCTAACTCATTTTGAGAAATACCATTTTTGATTGTTAAAATTTTCAAAATAGAACGCACAGCCTTTTGGTTTAAAATTTTGTATCCTTGAGTTTCCTTAGTAATTTGATCCTCATATTCACTGCTTGCCCATCTAATAAGCGCTAATGGAGAAACCTCATCTTTTTCTATAAATTGCTTGTCTTTTTTCACTTTGCACCTCAAAATAGTTAGTTTACTAACGATTATATATCATTTTTTCTTAAATTGCAACATATATCTAAAAATTTGGCTTTTTTTATCATACTCTTCTATTTTTGTTAAACATAATAATCGAAAAGATTACACAAATTAATTATGTACAAAAATGAAAGGACAAGAAAAATGATAAAATCAAAATCAAAAATTTCATTTATCTGCTTTGTTTTAATTGCAATTTTTCTTTTTGTACCACTATTTAGTTTTACCTCATTTGCAAGCGAAAATTTATCAGAAATTAAGTTATACGCTGGTGGAATGCCCTTCGGTGTTAAAATTTCATCTCCCGGTCTTACTATTGTAAAGTTTTCTCAAACAAGAGGAAACGGAGCGTCAAGTGCTTATTTAGCAGGACTGCGTGAGGGGGATATAATCACCAAAATTAACGGAATTAAGGTAAATTCGCTTGAAACCTTTATTAAAGAGGTTGACAAGTCTGGTGCAGATACTATAAATATAGTTGCCTTAAGAAACAATAAAGAAATGGAATTTAAAGTAAAACCAAAATATTCAAGCGAGGACGGAAAATATAAAACAGGCATTTGGGTAAAGGACTCCACAACTGGTATTGGAACGATAACCTATATAAATCCTTCTGATAATTCCTTTGGTGGGCTTGGCCATCCAATTTGTGATTCTTCAAACGGACAAATTATTCGGATCGGAAAAGGGCTAGTGATGGATGTTAATATCAATGGTGTAATAAAAGGCGAGGTTGGCACAGCTGGCGAACTAAGAGGCACTTTTTTATCTAAAAAGATAGGAACTCTTACAAAAAATTGCCAAAGTGGTGTTTTTGGCTATCTTTCAACATCAGAAATCAACTCCACTAGTCATACGCCAATTAGCGTTTGTCCCAAGGAAGAAATAAAAGAAGGCGAGGCTTATATTCTTTCAACACTTGATGGGGAATTACCACAAAAATACAAAGTGAAAATATACGATATTGATACCTCTAATACAGGCTGTAAAAACTTCAGAATAAAGGTAACAGACCCTGAGCTTATAAAAAAATCCGGTGGAATTGTTCAGGGTATGTCGGGCTCTCCTATAATTCAAAATGACAAGTTAGTTGGCGCTGTTACACACGTATTAATAAACGATCCTACAAGCGGATATGGTATATTTATAGAAAATATGCTGAATGTAAGAAATTAATCAACAGTAGTTTATAAGTAATAAAAGGCAGTATTTTATACTGTCTTTTTATTTTGAAAAAATTGGAAGTAGTTTTTAGTATTAACTTCTCTATTCCTTGTCAATAATTACAAAACAAGGAGTAATGATATGAGATATAATAAAGTTGAAATTTGCGGAGTTAACACATCTTGTCTTACTGTTCTTTCTGATGAAGAAAAACGCGCTTGTCTTTTAAGAGTTAAGGAGGGTGACATCAAGGCTCGCGAGGAGCTGATTGACGGAAATTTAAGACTTGTCTTATCAATAATACAAAGATTTACTGGCAGAAAAGAAAACCTAGATGATTTATTTCAAGTAGGTTGCATTGGATTAATTAAAGCTATTGACAACTTCAACACTGACTTGGATGTAAAGTTTTCAACTTATGCTGTGCCAATGATAATTGGCGAAATTAGACGATATTTACGCGACAACAACTCAATCCGTGTTTCGCGCTCTGTTAGAGATTTAGCATATAGAGCATTGCAAGCAAAGGAAGAGCTTGCGCATGATGAATTTTGTGAGCCAAGCATTGAACAAATTGCCACAAAGCTTGGTGAAAAAAAGGAGCTTGTTGTTTCTGCACTTGAGGCTATTACTGAGCCTGTTTCTTTATATGAACCAGTTTTTAACGATTCTGGAGATTCAATTTATATCATTGACCAAATAAGCGATACAAGCTCTAATGACGAAGCGTGGATTGAAGACATAGCATTAAAGGAAGCTATGAAAAAGCTCGGTCAACGGGAAAAAAGAATTATCGATATGCGATTTTATGCTGGTAAAACACAAAGCGAAATTGCTAAGGAGATTGGTATATCTCAAGCGCAGGTCTCAAGACTTGAAAAAAGCGCCTTAGAAAAGATAAAAAAACAAATATGAGGGTGAATTTTCACCCTCATATTTATATAAACAATAAAATTAGTCCAATAGCACCAAGGATAAAGCAAAGAAATAAGTTAAATCTTACCTTTTTGTTTTGATGTGCAATTATTGGTGCTGCCCCTTCCATTTGATCATCTGTAATTAGTCTTAGAAATTGCTTTACCTTCATATAAAGGAAAATTCCACAAAATCCAAAAAACAAAGATAATATTCCTAAAACCAAGCCAACATAATTATACCATTCCATTATCTAATATGCTCCGGTAGCTTCTCACCGCCGAGGATATGAAAATGTAAATGCTTAACGCTTTGACATGCATCCTCGCCACAGTTTGTAATCACTCTATAACCATTTGTAATACCAGCAATTTTTGCTATTTGTGGAATTTTCTCAAAAATATATGCTACAATTTGGCTATTTGTCTCGTTAATAGCATCAACACAACAAATGTGTTCCTTTGGTATAACGAGAACATGAATTTTTGCTTCAGGATTTATATCATAAAATGATAAAATCTTATCATCCTCATAAACCTTTTTTGATGGAATTTCTCCATTTGCTATTTTACAAAAAATACAATCCATTCTTTTTCTCCTTGATATTCGATTTAGATTATAGTATAATTATACAAGAAAGTTTTGAAAAAATCAAGGACGGATTATGACAAATTATAAGAATATTATATTTCGTGATTTTAAAACCGATGTTTGGCATACGCTCCTCAAAAGTGAGTTGCCTATTCTAATATATGGTATGGGCAATGGTGCTGATAAGATCATAAGTGTATTTGAGCGCTATGGTATAGAATATAGTGACGTTTTTGCAAGTGATGGCTTTGTTCGTGGGCATTCGTATAGAGGAAAACGTGTTCTTTCCTATTCTGAGGCTTGCGAAAAATACCCAGATGGCTTTGATATTGTGGTTTCTTTCGGTTCAAAGCTTCAAGATGTTATCGAAAGAATTTATTCATTAGAGAGTAATCACCACGTTTATGCTCCCGACGTTGAGGTGACTGGTAACGAGTTGTTTTGTGAAGAATTTTTTGATTCACATATAGAAGATATATTCAATGCTAGAAAATGCTTCGATGACGAAATCTCTGGCGAGGTTTTTGACAATATAATTAGATATAAGCTTAGTGGCTCTTTATCGTATTTAAAGGCAACTGCCTTTAGCGATGAGGAATGTGATTCTCTTTTGCAAAAGGAAAAATATGAGAGTTATCTCGATTTAGGGGCTTATAATGGCGATACGATAAAAAAATATTTAAGTATTTGCTCAAATTTGAAAGAAATATGCGCTTTCGAGCCTGATAAGCGCAATTTTAGAAAGCTTAGTTCATATTGTGAGCAAATTAACGGTGTTAAAATTACAGCCTTAAATTGTGCCGTTTATTCTTCTAATACAACTCTTTCGTTTTCCGCCTCAGGAAATAGAAACTCTACTGCCATTTCCAACGGTTCATTTGAGCATAAAACAATAGAGGTCGAAGCAAAGGCGCCAGATACTGTTTTAGAAAAGGTCGATTTTATAAAATATGACGTTGAGGGTCTTGAATATCACGCGCTTTTAGGAAGCGCTAACTTAATTAAGAACTGTGAACCAGACTTACTTGTTTCTATGTATCACAAAAGCGAGGATGTATTTAAGCTTCCTTTGCTTATCAAATCACTAAATCCAAATTATTCTCTGTATTTAAGACGCTTACCATACATACCAGCATGGGATTTAAATATATATGCAATAAAAAAAGGCTAGAAAACTAGCCTTTTATTTTTTCTTACAATCAATCTCGCCTGCAATAAACGGCAAAATCTCTTCAAATGAAAGATTAACCACGTAGGAAAACTCTGAATATAATATTTGTGCGGCTTTTTTTAAAGTATCCTCCATCCAACTTGTGAAATTAACTTGCGTTTCAAGCTTTCCAGTTTTAAGTAAATAAAGCTGCTTAGCTATTGCAAAAATATTGTTTCTATCATAAGTTGCCATTAGCTCTTTATAATATTTGTTTCTTGCCTTGCTGTCCTCTAGCCATTCAATTTTATTATCCTCTGATGCAATTAAAGCCTTAACCTCTTCATAAGTTAAAAGATTCTTA
>JAZNFR010000221.1:0-3872 GCA_045576055.1 Eubacteriales bacterium | reverse complement strand
TGTTTCATTTGTTCTCAAGAAGGGTGAAACACTTGGTATCGTTGGTGAATCCGGCTGTGGTAAGACCACAATGGGTAGAACTATTTTGAAGCTTCACCCATCAAACGGTGGTCAAATCATATTTGACGGCAAGGATATTACAAATTATAAGTCCTCACAAATGCGTGAAATTAGACGTCAAATGCAGATAATCTTCCAAGACCCATATTCATCATTGCCACCTCGTTCAACCGTTGGTGGAATCCTATCAGAGCCTGTTGGTGTACATAAAATTGTACCTAAAAAGCAAATTAAGGAATATGTTTTGGAGCTTATGGACAAATGTGGTCTTCGTGATTACTATTATGAAAGATACCCACACGAGTTCTCAGGCGGACAACGTCAAAGAATTTGTATAGCAAGAGCGCTTTCAGTTAATCCTAAGCTTGTTATTTGTGACGAGCCGGTTTCTGCTCTTGACGTGTCAATTCAGGCGCAAATTATCAACCTTCTAAAGAGCTTACAGGATTCAATGGGGCTTACATATCTCTTTATTTCACACGACCTTTCAGTTGTAAAGTTTATTTCTGATAAGATTGGTGTTATGTATCTCGGCTCAATGATGGAGTTTGGTAGAAAAGAGGATATCTTTGCAAACCCACTTCACCCATATACTAAGGCTCTTTTCTCGGCAATTCCTAATCCAAACCCAGATAAGAAAATGAACCGTATGGTATTAAAGGGCGATATTCCATCTCCTGCAAACCCACCTAAGGGCTGCCGTTTCCACACACGTTGCCCTTATGCAAAGGAAATATGCAAGCACGTTGTTCCTGAATATAAGGAATACGAAAACGGCCACTTTGCTGCTTGCCACTTAATTTAATGAGGTAAATTATGAGCGATAAAAAGAAGAAAAAGGAAAAGGTTAAATACGTTGATGACGGCAGGTCCTTGGCTGATATGTCCGCTTTTCGCAAGGGAAGTGGCACAGACGACAAGGGGTTTGTTCGCCCACCATCAACCGCAAAGGACAAATGGAAAACATATTGGTCTGCGGTTAGAAGTATGCTAGTACCTATGTTTATTACCATTGGGGTTTTAACAGTTGTATTTTTCGTTGCTTTTATCGCACTTGGTGGCTTCGAGGTATACTTCGGATAACAAAAAAAGAGCGTCTTAAGACGCTCTTTTTTATTTCACTTTTTCAATTGAAGTAACCGTTAAGGTTTTCCCCTCTACCTTGAATTTTATTTCATATGAATCATAGAAAAAGCCAAAAATCCTGTCAGAATCATCAATATAAGAAGGACGAGGATCGTTTTTTAGCGCTTCTATAAGACAGGGAAGAAGCTCGGATGGGAGTGCTTTTTCAACCTCACTTGGAATCTTAACATCTAAAATATAGTCATCAAGATTTTCAGTGAATCCACCAACGGCGTCAGGGATAGAATCAGCAAATGGAATATATGGCTTAACATCATAAACAGGGGAGCCATCCATCATATCAGCACCAGAAAGGTGTAAAACGTGTCCATATTTTTCAGTTTTTTCAATGGATTCAATTTTTAAAACCGACAAGGCAAGTGAGTTTGGTCTATAAGGAGATCGCGAGGCAAAAACCCCAACACGTGTGTTGCCACCGAGTCTAGGTGGACGCACAGAAGGGGAAAACTCGTCGTATTTAGCCTCGGAAAATCCCCAAATTACCCAAACGTGTGAGTAACCCTCAAGCCCAACAAGCGCTTCTGGTGCGCGATATTCTTTTTCAAAAATCAGTGTGGCAGGTGAGCTTTTTGAAACCCCACTTTGTCTTGGTACACCAAATTTTGTAGGAAAGAGAGTTTTTAAATATCCGATTTTTTTAATTTCCATAATTAACCCTTTTTCATATTGCCTGGCAAGGTGGCTCTATCTGCCTCGTGTGCTGGCATTTTCTTTTCGTCAAGCACGGTGGCAGGTAAAATAGATGATTTGCCAAACGTATCCTTTATATTATCAATAGTGCTGGAGAGGCGCTTTTTCTTTTCTTCCTTTTCGTTGTCAAAAAACATATCCGTTTGCACAGGTGTGTCGCTTGTCTCAATTGAGATAGCAGTTATGGTTAGCGCACGAATTTTGCGATGCCACGGATAGTTTTCCTTGAGCAAATTAATAGCTTCTTTAGCTAAAAGTGTTTCATCTTGAGTAGAATGGTCAAGCCTTTTTTGATATGAATAGTGGGTAAATGCTTCATCCTTAACAACCAAGGAAACACCGTTTGCGTATAGATTTTCCTTGCGTAGCTTGTAGCCGATATCTAAGGAAAGCGATACAATTACCTTTGATGCCTCATCATTATTTATAAGATTTTCAACACAGGTAACGCCGTGCCCAACCGATTTTGGAGGAGTGTAGTGGTCCTTGTGTATAACGCTTGAGGTGTCAAGTCCGTTTGCATAATCCCAAAGCGAAGCTCCGTTTTTACCAAGCCTTCTTTCAATGAAATCCTTTGGCATTTTGGCAAGTGAGCCTATTGTTAAGACACCACATTCTTTTAATGTCTTTGTAGTTTGGCGACCACAAAAGAGAAGCTCAGAAACAGGAAGTGGCCAAATCTTTTCCTTAAAATTATCTTTTGAAATTACAGTTGTTGCGTCAGGCTTTTTAAGATCAGAGCCTAGCTTTGCGAAAACCTTGTTAAAGGAAACCCCAATGCTGACAGTAAGACCTAATTCATCCTTAACCGCTTGTCTTATTTCCTCAGCAATTATAAAGCCGTCAACCTGACAATCTGTAACGTCAAGCCAACATTCATCAAGTCCAAATGGCTCTATATAGTCGGTATATCTTTCGTAAATCTTGTGAAGCAGCTTCGAAAATTTTGAGTAAATTTCAAAATGGGGTGGGACAATAATCAAATCCTTGCATTTTTCTCGCGCTTCCCAAAGAGGCATACCGGTTGTAACACCTGACTTTTTGGCCTTTTCGCTTTTTGCAAGAATTATGCCGTGTCGTTCCTCTTCATTTCCACCAACAGCAACTGCCTTATCCCTAAGCTGTGGGTTTAAAACCATCTCACACGAGGCATAAAAGCAGTTTGCATCACTGTGTAAAATAACTCTTTCCTTCATTGTCATTAATGGCCTTCTTAACAGAAAACCACTTTCCCGTGTCCTTTTCAAAATAAATTTTTTTAATTTCGCCCTCAACCAAAACAGTAAATTCAATAGGAGCAATTGCCGGCACATTCCTTGGGCAATAGTTCTTTTTGTCTATAATCTTATCAATAGAGAAGGTCTCTCCGCTTACTGAAATAGTTTTAGGCTTGAAATTGCCGTCGGAGCTATATATGACTCCGACGGCAAGTGGTACGCGAATAAATTGCATTATAGTGATTTAATTACCTTAATAGCAACACCTTGAACCTCACAGTTGTCAACAATTATGTCTTCCATAGTTGGGTTCTCTGGGTGAAGTCTAATTTTCTTCAAGGCAGGGTCAGGCATATAGCGCTTCAATGTGCTTTGTCCGTTAGCTAGTGCAACAACAATATCACCCTTACGTGCGCTTTCTTGCTGCTTGATTATAATCATATCTCCGTCGTCAATTCCAGCATCAATCATAGAGTCGCCAGAAGCTACAAGAATGAAGAACTTGCCCTTGCCAACAAAGGATTGAGGCAATTTTACATATCCCTCAATATATTCTTCCTTCTCGTCAAGCGGGCCACAAGGAATTCTGCCAAGCTTAGCAACGGAAACCATTTGTCTTTCGGTCTTAGAAATGTAAGGAGTTTCAATTCCCTCATCTGTGCGAGTAATAATTCCCACGCGCTCCATAATTTCAATATATCTTTGAACGGTCCTTTTGCTAATGCCCGTCATTGTTGAAATTTCACGCAATGAAGGGGA
>JAZNFR010000220.1:0-11960 GCA_045576055.1 Eubacteriales bacterium | reverse complement strand
TTTCTTTATATTTATTTATAAATTCATTTACTGCGTCATCTTCTTTGTTTTTAAGCGCTTTTTCCCAATTTTGCCAACTTTTTCCTTGTTGCTTTTCCTTAATTGCCATATATAACGCATATTCATCTAACCAATATGCGTTTTTTTCAATAAATTTTAAATATTTTTCGCTTTGCTTAAATTTTAAAAATGCTTTTTTAAGAATTGGAATTTTATAATTGTAAATTTTCTCGTAATCGACCAGTCTTTCATCCTTGCCAAAATTTATAGCTTCACATTCTTCTTTACTTAATAAATTTTCCTCAATTAATGCTTCCAAATCAATAAAATAAGGATTTCCTGCAAAAGAAGAAAACGATTGATATGGAGAATCACCAAAGCTTGTCGGCCCTAAGGGCAAAATTTGCCAATAGCTTTGCCCATTTTCCTTTAGCCAATCTATAAACTTGTAGGCTTCCTTGGAAAAAGAGCCTATTCCATACCTTGAATTTAATGAGGAAATCGGTAAAAGTATGCCTGCCTCTCTCATGTTTACTCCTTTTCTACCATAATACCAAAGTGGTCAGATATAATTTCTTCATTTTTACCATTAAATATTACCTTAGAGGACTTAATTTTAGTATCCTTTCCTGTGAAGATATAATCTATACGTTTGTTTTCTCTTTGCCCTTGCCAGCCATCTATTTCACCACTTACGGTTATTCCATTATCGATATCCTTTGCCATAATATAGGTGTCCATATAGCTTTTTGTAACAATTTGATATCCTTCACTTGACGGAGTTATATTAAAATCTCCCATAAGCCATATATTTTTCTTTTGATTTATAGATTTGTGAAGCACTCCCCACTCCTCTATAAACGGAGATTCCTTTTCATCCTCCCAGTTGAAATGCAATGAATAGAACCAATTTTCGTGAGTTCTTATACCTAATGAATATCTCGTTTTATAGTTATTATAATCACTAAATGGGCTTAGCTGCTCTGTTTCTATGCTTGTTATTTCGTCACTTGAAATAATAGCAAGCCCCTCATCATATTTATCGTAAGCTCGTTTAAAGGCGAAATAAGCCCCGAAATACTCTTCTTTTAGGTTGCCAAGCTCATTTATAACATCTAAAAGAAAATTGCCTTTTTTTATTGGTATTTCGCCCACTGATTTTATTTTGCTAGAAATTGTCTTATTGCCATCTATAGGCTGCATAACCTCTTGCAATGCTATTACATTGGGCTTATCTCTTGCTATTACGCTTGCTAATATATTTATCTTTTTTTCATAGCCTTCATCTATTATGCTATGAGTATTTAATGTTAATAGCTTCATAATATATCATTTATATCGGACTTTAATACATCCGCCTTTGGTCCGTAAACAGCCTGTATGCCATTTCCCTTTTTAAAAAGCCCTAATGCACCATTCTCACGCCACCTGTTAACATCTGCTACCTTTTCTGGGTCCTTTACAGTAACACGAAGCCTTGTCATACAAGCATCGACAAGCTCAATATTTTCTCGCCCACCTAAAAGCTCGATTATCACCTCTGCTTGAGATGAAATTGTTTCGGTTGTTGTTCTTGTTGTGGTTATGGTTGTTGTGCTAACCTTGGTTTCAGCACCAGTTTCAGTAATAGTATCCGTTGCAATGTCTGAATAGTTGCCTAAGCGTCCTGGTGTTGCATATTTGAATTTTCCTATCATAAAATAAGCAACAAAATAACCAATTGCAAAGAATAAAATACACATTAAGACAAAGTTGAAAATATCCCAACCAAGTCCTGCTTTAAATGACATTGGCAGTCTTGTAAACAATTCTATACTGCCAAATGAGTGTAGTCGTAAATTTAATATACCTGCCGAGGCAAATGCAAAGCCTTGAATTACTGAATATACAATATAAAGTGGAATAGCTGAAAACATGAACATATATTCAAACGGCTCAGTAACACCTGTTAAAAACACAGCAAGTGCGGTAGAAATGAACATAGAACGGTATTTTGATCTTTTATCTACATCAATTCTTCTATACATTGCAAAGCCTACACCAAGGAGCAAGCCCATTGAGCCTATCATTTGTCCAACCTTAAAGCGTGCTGGGGTAATAGATGTTAAAAGTGTTTGATAAGCTTCAGTATTTCCTGCATTTTTAAAGTTAATTAGGTCATTAATCCAAGCAAACCAAAGTGGGTCTTGACCATATACAACACTACCTGCATTTACTCCTGTTTGGATAATATAGCTACCACCAAACGAGGTGTAGTTCATTGGAATTGTTAGCATGTGGTGTAATCCAAATGGCAAAAGTAATCTTTCGAGAGTACCATATATAAATGGAGCAAGCACGGGCGAGGTATCTGCTGAATTAGCAATCCAAATACCAAACGAATTAATACCGAATTGTATTAAAGGCCAAATTAAAGCAAAAAGCAATGCTATAACAACTGAAACGCCTATTACAACTAATGGAACAAATCGTTTTCCATTAAAGAATGACAAAGCATCCGGTAGTTTCCTGAAATTATAGAATTTGTTGTAAACAACACCACCTGCAAAGCCAGCAATTATACCAACAAATACTCCCGCATTTAATGCAGGTGAGCCAAGCACAGAGGTAAAATAGCCCTCAACAGCAATTTCCTGTCCGAATATAGTGTGTACAACTGCATTGGGGTCTGATAGCATATCGTTTGTTACTCCAAAAATACTACCAGTAATATTGTTTATTAGGATAAACGAAAGAAGCGCAGCAAAAGCACCACCAGCTCTATCCTTTGCCCAAGAGCCACCTATTGCCACTGCAAAAAGGATGTTTAAATTTGTTATTACTGCCCAACCGATGTTCTCAATAACTGCACCAACTGAGTCAAGCCAAGCAAGGTCGGTCATCCCGATAAGCTTACCAATGCTTATCATAATACCTGCCGCTGGCATAACGGCAATAACCACCATTAATACCTTGCCAAGTTTTTGCAAAAAGTCAAAAGCCTTGTTGTCGGTTGAAAACCATTTTCTTTTTTCAATAACGGTTTCACTTTTCGTATTACTCATAATATTCTCCTTTGAAATTATAGTCAAAGGTTATTGTTGTCAGTTTTGCTCATTTTATACTGCATAATAAAAAGTACACCTTTTAAGCTACTTTATTTGAGACTAAAAAACAGGAAAAGTGTTTTCTTTTCCTGTTTTTATTATTCTATTTTATAACTAAGGGGTTATTAAAGACATTGAGTGAACGAAGGCATCTATTTCCCCGTTTTTTAGAGCTGCTAAAGCCCCATAATAACCATAAAACCCTTCTAACTCTAATTTGCCTGGAGTTAGATGAATATTAGTGTTATTATAAATACCAGTTTCAACTGCTTCTTTCATTATATACTCGAGATTGGTACCTGTTATATATCCAATCTTTGTTGCTCTTTCGAATTCAGATATGCTTGAAAATACGTTTTTCTTGTCAGAAACGATTGAAACAAACGAAGCACAGTATGGAGTTGAAAAATCAACCTGTTCTTTGCGTGCTTCGGTAATTGAAATACCTGATGCAGCAACTGCATCGCCATCACAACTATTTACGTGCTCCAAAATAGTATTAAACGGAACCTTGTGAATTTCAAGGCTTTTGCCTAAGTTTTCAGCAACCTGGCTCATAATGGCAATGTCAATACCAATAAATTCTCCCTCATTATAAAACAAAAAAGGGAAAAATGAGGGCTCAATGTAAACCGATATTTTACCATTAGTACCTGTTAGATCCCAAGAAAGCTTTAAATCATCAGAACTAGGCTCAGAATTTTCAAAGCTTTTGTAGTAATTAATATATTTGTCTAGCATCCCATTTGCAATCCAAGAATTAATAACCTTGTTTATCTCGTCCATAAGCTGAGTATCTCCCTTTTTGGTTGCAAATCCATACAAATCGAGTGCGTGGTCTGAAACAATGGTTTCGACATAATCAAATTTATCGTCGTCTTCATCGTTTTTTTCATCGGTGTTTGCGTTGTCAATATTTATGCTACCTGTATTTGTATTGTCTGTATTAAGTGAGCTATCTACCGAAGATTCCATAGTTTCCTTTTCTTTGTTACTTGTATCTGTGTTGATATTATTTACGCAAGCAGATAATAGAATTGAAAAACAAAGAACTAAAGAAAAAACTAATATAAGTTTATATTTCATATTTTGCCCTCATTGTTGTTGATTATAAAAATTCATATTTTCTTTTTTGCACAAGTATTGGAAAATCGAGTGCAAAAATGCACTCGATTTAATTTTATTTAAAGAATTTAACAGCAGATTTGAACATTTTGATATCATATTCGCCATATACGTTTCTGTAAAGACCTTGGTCAATACGCTCGGAGTGACCCATTTTACCAAATACACGTCCGTCTGGGGATGTGATACCCTCGATAGCGAGAGTTGAGCCGTTTGGATTGTATTGAATATCATATGTTGCGTTACCGTCGAGGTCGACATACTGTGTTGCTATTTGTCCATTTGCAATCAATTCCTTAATTGTAGCATCATTTGCAAGGAACTTGCCTTCACCGTGTGAAATTGGAACATTAATAATATCTCCAACATTACATTCAGCAAGCCAAGGTGACATATTTGATGCAATTCTTGTTCTTACAATCTTAGATTGGTGTCTTGAAATATTATTAAATGTAAGTGTTGGGCAGTTTTCGTCTGTGTCGATAATCTTTCCGTAAGGAACAAGTCCGAGCTTAACAAGGGCTTGGAATCCGTTACAGATACCGCACATAAGTCCGCCACGGTTGTCAAGAAGCTCAGTTACTGCGTTCTTAACATCATTTCCACGGAAAAATGCTGTAATAAACTTACCAGAACCATCAGGCTCGTCACCACCACTAAATCCACCAGGAATAAATACGATTTGGCTTTCTCCTACCTTCTTAGCAAATGCTTCAGCACTTCTCTTAATACCCTCAGCACTTAGGTTGTTGATAACAAATATTTCGCTCTCAGCACCTGCGTCCATAGCAGCCTTTGCAGAGTCAAACTCGCAGTTAGTGCCTGGGAATACAGGAATAAGTACCTTTGGCTTAGCAACCTTGATGTTAGCACCTATACGCTTTTCAGACTTGTAGGAGACTGTTTCTGGCTTTTCTTCATTGAATGCAATGTTGCATGGGTAAACACTTTCAAGCTTGTTTTCATAGCCCTCATTAAGCTTACACATACAAATCTTGCTATCCTTATATGTAATAGCAAAGTTGTCTGTAACCTTACCAAGGTTAATGCCAATTTCGTCATCACATGAAAGTTCAACAATGAATGAACCATAGTTATATGCAAAGATTTCGCTAATATCCACATCAGCAAATTCAAAGCCTAAGCCGTTACCGATAGCCATTTTATAAATAGCCTCAGCAACACCACCAATTGTTGGTGTGTAAATACTTACTGCCTTACCGCTTCTTGCAAGGTCGGTAACCTTGTTATAAAGAGCGATAAGTGAATCAGTTATAGGTAATCCGTTTTCGTCATATTCAGGCTTTAGAAGAACTACCTTGTTGCCAGCCTTCTTAAATTCAGGTGAGATAACCTCACTTGTTTTACCCATTGTAACTGCAAATGAGATAAGTGTTGGTGGAACATCGAGCTTTTCAAATGAACCACTCATTGAATCCTTACCACCGATTGAACCGATGCCAAGGTTCTTTTGTGCCTTGAATGCACCAAGAAGGGCTGACAAAGGCTTGCCCCAACGGGTAGCAACCTTAGTTGGCTTTTCAAAGTACTCTTGGAATGTTAGGTAAACATCCTCGTATTTTGCACCAGTTGCGATAAGCTTTGAAACTGACTCAACAACTGCAAGATAAGCACCGTGATATGGGCTCTTTTCAGAAATGTATGGGTTGTAGCCCCAAGACATAAATGAGCAGTCGTCTGTGTGTGCTTTTTCAACGGATACCTTTTGTACCATTGCTTGAATTGGTGTGCGTTGATTCTTACCACCAAATGGCATAAGAACAGTTCCAGCACCGATTGTGGAATCAAAGCGTTCGCTAAGACCTCTCTTTGAGCAAACGTTTAAGTCAGTAACGACATCCATCATTCCCTTTTCGAAGTCAGAAGGAATAGCTTTTGCATAGGACTCAACCTTTGCACATTCAATATCTATATGCTTTTCAGCTCCGTTTGAGTTTAAGAACTCACGGCTGATATCACAAATAATTTTGCCGTTCCAAACCATTCTAAGTCTTGGTTCAGCAGTAATCTTAGCTACAACAGTTGCCTCAAGGTTTTCGCTATTTGCAAGCTCTAAGAATCTATCCTTATTTTCAGCCTCGATAACAACAGCCATTCTCTCTTGAGATTCACTAATTGCAAGCTCTGTTCCGTCAAGACCATCATATTTCTTTGGAACTGCATTAAGGTCGATAAATAAGCCATCTGCAAGCTCACCAATAGCAACGGAAACACCACCTGCACCGAAGTCGTTGCAACGCTTAATCATACGACAAGCCTCATAATTTCTAAATAGTCTTTGTAGCTTTCTTTCTTCAGGTGCATTACCCTTTTGTACCTCAGCACCACAGCTTTCAAGTGATTCAACTGTGTGGGACTTAGATGAACCAGTAGCACCACCACAGCCATCACGACCTGTACGACCACCAAGTAAAACAACAATGTCGCCATCAGCAGGAACCTCACGTCTTACGTTCTTAGCTGGAGCTGCTGCAATAACTGCACCAACCTCCATATGCTTAGCTGCATAGCCATCGTGATAAATTTCATCAACTATACCTGTAGCAAGACCGATTTGGTTACCATATGATGAGTAACCAGCAGCTGCTGTTGTAACAATCTTTCTTTGTGGCAGTTTTCCCTCAATTGTTTCAGAAATTGGCTTTAATGGGTTAGCTGCACCAGTTAGACGCATAGCACCATATACATATGATCTACCGGAAAGTGGGTCACGAATAGCACCACCGATACAAGTAGCAGCGCCACCAAATGGCTCAATTTCTGTTGGGTGGTTATGTGTTTCGTTCTTGAAAAGAAGTAGCCATTTTTCCTTTTCACCGTTGATTTCAACGTCAATTTTTACTGTACAAGCATTGATTTCCTCTGATTCGTCAAGCTTGTCAAGCTTGCCTTCCTTCTTAAGATATCTAACAGCAAGAGTTGCAATATCCATAAGGTTAACTGGCTTTGTTCTGCCTAACTCTTTTCTTGTATCAAGATATTCTTGATAAGTCTTTTCCAAAAGCTCGTCATTAAACTTTACACTATCAATAGTAGTTGAGAATGTTGTATGACGGCAGTGGTCAGACCAGTATGTATCAATCATTCTGATTTCAGTAATTGTTGGGTTTCTGCCTTCTGTCTTGAAGTATGCTTGACAGAATTTAATATCGTCAAGGTCCATAGCAAGACCATAGGACTTAACAAAATCAGCAAGTCCATTTTCATCAAGCTCGATAAAGCCGTCAAGAGTTGCAACCTCAGTAGGAATATCATATTCAACCCTTAGGGTCTCCTTTTCCTCAAGTGATGCTTCTCTTGCCTCAACTGGGTTGATTACGTGCTTTTTAATCTTTGCAATTTCGTCATTTGACAAATTGCCATAAAGAATATAAACTCTTGCACTTTGTACAGTTGGCTTTTCGCCTTGAGAAATAAGCTGAATACATTGTGCAGCTGAATCTGCTCTTTGGTCGAATTGACCTGGTAGATATTCTGTTGCGAATACTACCCCACCCTTAGAGTCAAATGTAGCTGATGCATCATCAAGCTGTGGCTCTGAAAATACTGTTTTTACAGCATAATCAAAAAGCTCCTTTGTGATGTTTTCAGCATCGTATCTATTTAAAATTCTAACACCCTCAATAGTATTGATACCAAGGAAGGTTTTGATTTCTGAAAGGAGAGCATTAGCCTCATTTTGAAGGCCTTCCTTTTTTTCAACATAAATGCGATAAACCATTATTTTTCCTCCGTTGCCATAAGCGCTCTTGCACCGATGTCGTGGCGATAAAACGCATTATCAAATTTAATTTGTTCAACTTTTTTATATGCACCGTCAATAGCGCTCTTTAAAGAGGTTGAAACGTCAGTAACTCCAAGCACACGACCACCAGCAGAATAAATCTTGCCGTCCTCGTATTTTGCACCTGCAACGTAAACATCCTTCTCTATTTCCTCGGGAATAACCATTTCGAAGCCATTTTGATACTTTTCTGGGTAACCCTTGGATGCCATAATTACACAGCAAGCATATTTATCTGAGAATTTAACATCACAATCAGCAAGTGTGCCATTTGTGGTTGCTTGCATAATTTCAAAAAGGTCACTTTCAAGCAAAGGAAGAACAACCTGTGTTTCAGGGTCGCCAAAACGACAGTTATATTCGATAACCTTTGGTCCGTCCTTTGTGAGCATCAAGCCGAAGTATAAGCAACCCTTAAATTCTCTACCCTCGCACTTCATAGCCTCAATAGTTGGCAAGAAAATCTTAGCCATACATTCGTCAGCTACTGATTTTGTGTAATAAGGGTTAGGTGCAATTGTACCCATACCACCAGTGTTTAATCCTTTGTCGCCATCAAGCGCACGCTTGTGGTCCATTGAAGAAACCATAGGCTTAACAACCTTGCCGTCGGTAAAGGCAAGAACTGAAACCTCAGGTCCTTCCAAAAATTCCTCAATAACTATATTGTCGCCGCTAGAGCCGAACTTTTTGTCAGTCATGATAGAGCTAACTGCCTCTATTGCCTCTTCTCTTGTAAATGCGATAATAACGCCCTTACCAAGAGCAAGACCATCAGCCTTTATAACAGTTGGAATTGGTCCTGTCTTTACATATTCAAGGGCACTTTCAGCATCAGAGAAAACCTCATATGTTGCAGTTGGAATACCATATTTTTTCATAAGGTTCTTTGAGAAAACCTTACTGCCTTCAATAATTGCTGCCTCTTTGCTTGGTCCAAAGCAAGGAATGCCAACACTATTCAAGGCATTAACACAGCCAAGCACCAACGGATCATCAGGCGCTACTACTGCATAATCAATTTTGTTTTCTACGGCAAATTTAACAATGCCATCAATATCCTTAGCACCTATTGCAACTGTGGTTGCATCCTTATACATACCACCATTGCCAGGAAGTGCGTAAATTTCAGTAATTTTTTTGCTTTCCTTAAGCTTTCTTATAATGGCGTGCTCACGTCCACCGCCACCTACAACTAATACCTTCATTTATTTACCTCATTAATGGTGGAATAGTCTCATTTTTGTAAATGCCATAACAATGCCATATTTATTACAGCAATCAATTACGATGTCATCTCTAATTGATCCACCAGGTTCAGCAATAAATGATACACCACTGCGACGTGCTCTTTCAATATTGTCGCTGAATGGGAAGAACGCATCAGAACCAACGCTAACGCCTGTAACCCCATCAAGATAAGCTCTGATTTCCTCAGCAGTTAGTGGCTCTGGTTGATGTGTGAAGTATTTTTGCCATACTCCATCAGCACAAACGTCCTCTTCGTTCTTATTAATATAACCATCAATTACATTATCTCTATCAGGACGAGCGATAGTTGGCAAGAAAGGAAGGTTTAGAACCTTGTCGTGTTGACGAAGATGCCATGTGTCAGCCTTTGTTCCAGCTAGACGTGTGCAGTGGATTCTTGATTGTTGTCCAGCGCCAACACCGATTGCTTGTCCATCATATGCATAACAAACAGAGTTTGATTGTGTGTACTTAAGTGTGATAAGAGAAATGATGAGGTCAGTGATTGCATCATCAGTAAAGTTCTTATTCTCTGTTACAATGTCAGAAAGAAGCTCTTTGTTAATTACAAAGTTATTTCTGCCTTGCTCAAATGTGATACCGAAAACTTGCTTCTTTTCTTGAACCTCAGGAACATAGTTAGGGTCAATCTTAACTATATTATAGTTGCCCTTTCTCTTAGATTTTAAGATTTCAAGTGCCTCGTCGGTATAACCAGGAGCGATAACACCGTCAGAAATTTCTCTTTTAATAAGTGCTGCAGTTGTTGCATCACAAACGTCAGAAAGTGCAATCCAGTCACCGAATGATGACATTCTATCAGTTCCTCTTGCTCTTGCGTAAGCACAAGCAAGTGGTGAATCGTCAAGACCCTCGATATCGTCAACAAAGCAAGCCTTCTTTAATTTGTCAGAAAGCTTTTTGCCAACTGCTGCTGAGGTTGGGCTAACATGCTTAAAGGATGTTGCACAAGGCATACCTGTTGCCTCTTTAAGTTCCTTTACAAGCTGCCAAGAGTTAAACGCATCAAGAAAGTTTATGTAGCCTGGTCTTCCGCAAAGTATCTCTATTGGAAGCTCCTCGCCGTTTTCCATATAAATTTTAGATGGCTTTTGGTTAGGGTTACAGCCATATTTTAATTCGAACTCTTTCATTTTATCTCCCACCTTGCATTATTTATTCTTGTTGATCATTCTATTTTCGTAAACGCCACTTTCAATGTCAACGTAACGAACATATAGAGAAATCTTATTGTTTTCGTTTAAGTTAGTCCAAATTTCATTTGTAAAATCATCAATGTTGTTTGGAATCTTAACCCTTTCAGGCTCACCTTGGAAGGTTGGAATTGGATTGCCATCGCAAACATATGTATGAATGAAATGTCCAAGACCATTAAGTGGTGCATATTCATAGAAGTATCTATTGCAAGCACTACCCTTTTCGTCAGCGCTCTTTAAGATGCTCATTTGATATTTGAAATCATTTTCTGCGAATGTGAGCATACCGCTAATACGAGGAGTGAAGTTTGGAGCATCTGGCTCAAACTCTCTTGTCTTTAGTGCCTTTTTAAAGCATCCACAATCTTTAAGTGCTTCATAGATTGTATCTGTTTGGTCGCCGTTTGTAACAATCATCTTGTTTTCGTAGTTTCTAATAGCGGCATAAATAATAAGTGATGGGTCCTCAACCTTTGAATAATCAAATGGCTCAGTAAACACATTACCATCCTCTTCCTTGAAAACACGGTTTCTGCTGTTTTCACTTCTACCCATAATAAAGTAAGCAAATACAGCCTTTTTGCCATCCTCGCTCTTACCAATAACGATACCACGACCAGGATATGTATTATCCTTTAAAAGTGCGCCAATTTCATCTATTTTGTAAATATTCATTAGTTTTTCTCCTTAATAATCTCAGAACATACCTTTTCCAAGGAAAGTGGGAGTATTTTCCACTCTGCCTCTTGCATTATTCTCTTTTGCAAAATCTCAGGGGTATCGCCCTCTTGAATTTCTACTGCCTTCTGCATAATGATTTTACCACCATCAGGAATTTCATTAACAAAATGTACAGTTGCACCACTAACCTTTACACCATAAGCAAGTGCAGCCTCGTGAACCTTAAGTCCATAGAACCCCTTGCCACAGAAAGAAGGAATAAGCGATGGGTGAACATTAATAATCTTATCCTTGAAATGATTTGTAAAATCCGCGCTTAAGATACTCATAAAGCCCGCAAGCACAATAATATCTGTGTTTGCTTCTTCAAGTGCGTTTATAAGCGCTTCTTCAAATTTTTCTTGTGAGCCAAGCTCACTTTTTAAAATTGTTTTTGTATTAATTCCTGCATTCTTAGCTCTTTCAAGCGCATAAGCACCTTCTTTGTTTGATACAACAAGACTAATTTTACCATTTTTAATAATGCCACTCTTTTCAGCATCAATTAAAGCTTGTAAATTTGTGCCACCACCAGAAACTAAAACTGCTACATTAGCTCTTAGCATAGGATGACACCCTCGTCAGACTTGATGATTTCGCCAATTACGTATGCGTCCTCACCATTAGCCTTAAGAATTTCTAGAGCCATTTCAACCTCTTCTTTAGGTACAACAATGCTCATACCAACACCCATATTGTATGTATTGTACATATCTCTTTCAGGAATGTTACCTGTCTTTTGAATAAGGTCAAATA
>JAZNFR010000219.1:0-1822 GCA_045576055.1 Eubacteriales bacterium | reverse complement strand
TCCTTTTTTGGTATTATATTATTATTTGCTTGAAAACTTTGTCGTATTTTGAAGATTAAAAAGAAAAAACATTCGACAGGTTTTGATATTTCTTGACATGCAATTTAAGTTATTGTATAATATAAGAAAACGATATAAAGGAGAAGCGATATGTATTTAATTCCTAGTGTAAAAAACTTCGTTTCAGCCAAGAAAAAAGAAATAAAAGGATATACCTTTAATTTCGAAGCAAATGCAGACAAAAGACTTATTAATATAGCAAAAAAAGCACCACAAGGAAGCACGGAGGTGTTTTTCAAAATAGGCAATGGTGATAGTGAAGAATATAGAATAACTTTTGAAGATACAATAACGGTTGAAGCAAAAGGTGTAAAAGGTGCATTTTATGCAATACAAACACTTCGTCAAATTGCTAAAAACGGTTTCTCTGACGTTAGTGAAATTAACGATAAGCCAGACCTTGATGTACGTGGATACTATTTTGATATCACTAGAGGAAGAATCCCAACTGTTGAAACCTTAAAAACACTTATTGATAATCTTGCTTACTATAAGGTTAATATGCTTCAGCTTTACGTCGAGCATGTTTTTCCATTCAAGGAATATGATGGAATTTACCAACGTACAGGCTATATAACTCCTGATGAGCTTAAGGAAATTGACGCTTACTGTCAAGAAAACTTTATTGATTTTATACCATCGCTTTCATGCTTTGGACATCTTTACGAGCTTTTAGAGAGCGATAAGTATAAGCATCTATGTGAGCTTACCGATGATGAACATAAAACTCACTTTTGGCAGAGAAGAATGGCACACCATACAATAGATGTGTCAAATCCAGAAAGCATAGAGATTATTAAAAGCTTAATTGACCAATTTATGCCTTGCTTTACAAGTAAGTATTTCAACATTTGTTGTGATGAAACCTTTGATCTTGGCAAGGGCAAAAATCAGGGAAAGGATCCTGCTGCTTTATACACAGAATTTGTTAAGCAAATAGTTGAATATGTAAGAAGCAAGGGCAAAACTCCAATGATGTGGGGTGATATTATTGAGCATATTGAACCACTTGGTGATGACATAATATTCCTAAGCTGGGGATACAGTCCAAACGTTACTCCAGAAAAAATTAATATGCTTGCAGATGCAAATAAGTCACAAATTGTTTGCCCTGGTGTTAATGGCTGGACCAGTCTTTGTGAAAGAGTAAAAGATTCAGTTCCCAATATTACAAAGATGGCACAGTATGCTTATGATGCTGGCGCTAATGGTCTTATGAACACTAACTGGGGTGACTATGGACATATTGCTCCTATTGAGGCTTGTATGTATGGTACAATCTTTGGCTGTGCTAAGGCTTGGAATGTGACCGATAATTATGAGGATTTTGACGCGGCTATTGATTTGTTATATTATGGGTATAATGGCGCTGCAAAGCTTCTAAAAACAATCGATTTAGCACACAAGGTTGTTTACTGGTATTGCTTAGTTGTTGATTATTCAAATGAAGCATTTAAAACAGATATTATGTGGGCAAGAACATCTGAGCCTGATGAGTTGAAGGATGCTTTCTACGAAATAGAAGAAATAATACCTTATCTCCAAGCAACAAAATGGGAAAACGAAAGGGCAAGAGAAGCGCTTCTTACTGTTGCTTCAGGCGCTCAATATATGATTTCTATGCTTTTTGCAAGAGCAACAGGCGAAACACTAGGTGTTATATTTACCGATGTTGAGGAATGGATAAAGGATTATTCAAAGCTTTATCTACGCGAGAGTAAAGAAGGAGAGCTTAAAGAATTCATTAAGGTTTTCTATTACC
>JAZNFR010000218.1:0-5299 GCA_045576055.1 Eubacteriales bacterium | reverse complement strand
AGAACATCTTGCCAACGCTTGGTAATGAGTTTATCGTTCTTATTAAGGATACCTCAATTTGTAGCTTTATTGCGGTTGTTGACGTAACCAAGGCATTCAAAAATATTGCAGATGCAAACTACGAATATGTAATACCATATTTATTCCTTGCAGCAGTTTATTTAGTGCTCGTTTTGGGCATTACCTTGCTCATAAAGGTGATGGAAAGGAGGCTGAACAAGAGTGATAGAAAACAATAATGTTCAGTTGTCTGTAAGAGGTCTTAAAAAATCCTTTAATAAGCTAGAGGTTTTAAAGGGCATCAACATCGACATCAAGCTTGGAGAAAAAATTGCTATTATAGGACCATCCGGATGTGGTAAATCTACATTCTTGCGTTGCCTAAACTGTATGGAGGACCCAACAGAGGGCGCAATAATATTCGACGGAGTTGATATCGCTGACCAAAAGGTTGATATTAACGTGCACAGAGAAAATATTGGTATGGTTTTCCAGCAATTTAATCTTTTTAATAACAAAACTATTATTGAAAATATAATGCTAGCTCCATATACCCTACATAAGAAAAGGGCAAAGGCTCTTGGCAAAACAGCCAAGGAATTTAAAGAGGAATGCCGTCAAAATGCTTACGCTCTCCTTCGCCGTATAGGGCTTGAGGATAAGGCAGATGTATATCCATCAACCTTGTCTGGTGGACAAAAGCAGAGGGTTGCTATTGTAAGGGCACTCGCTATGAATCCAAAGGTTATGCTGTTTGATGAGCCAACATCAGCACTCGACCCTGAGATGGTTGGTGAGGTTTTAAATCTTATCAAAGAGGTTGCCGATGAGGGAATGACTATGGTTATAGTTACCCACGAAATGGGCTTTGCCCGTGAGGTTGCAACTCGTGTTATCTTTATGGATGAGGGCGTAATTGCTGAACAAGGCACACCAAGTGAGGTTTTTGATAACCCACAAAACCCAAGAACAAAGCAATTTTTAAATGCAGTATTATAATGAAAAGAGACATTAGCTTTTTAGCTGGTGTCTCTATTTTTGTTGGCAAACAAGACACAACATTTTGTAAATTTTAAGAAAAATTTATAGTATATATTGCATATTGAAAAGAATTGTGCTAAAATGGTTATGATTTTTTAGTGGAAGGAGGACGTTTATGCCAAAGGAAAAGAAAAACAAAAAAGCCATACATCAGGTTACACTTGAGGAAACACAGATAGTTGACGTTCACGGGCAAAAGCAAAAGAACCCATTAAACGGTAAAAAGATTGCACTTTTTGTTCTTTATGCCATCATTGGAATAATGCTACTTATAACCGTGCTTTCATTCAACGATATACCAAGTATTGTTGAGCAATTAAAGAATGTTAGGGTCGGATATGTTTGCCTTGCTGTGTTAATGGTGCTTATTTATTTGGCTATTTATCCTCTCTCACTTTGTATTCTTGCCAAAGCAAGAAAAACAGATGTTGGCTTTGGTACAACATATACAATAGCAATGACTGAGCATTTCTTTAATGGAATAACTCCATTGTCAACAGGTGGTCAACCATTCCAAGCATATTCATTCTCTCGCGCTAAGGTTAAAATTTCCGAGTCAACAGGACTGCTTTTAGCTAACCTGCTTATTTATATGGCAGTAACAACAGGCTTTTCACTTACAGGCCTTTTCTTTGCAAAAACCTTGTTTTCCGAAATTGACTTAACCTGGAAGATTATTATCACTATCGGCTATGCGCTTAACCTTGTTATGTTCGTATCAACTCTAGTTCTAGGACTTAGCAAGACAGTAAGAAATTTGCTTGTAAAGATTGTTTACTTCCTTTGCAATTTTAGAATATTTAAGGCTTTAAGACCTAAGGTCGATACAATAAAAGAGTATTTTGAAAGCGTACAACAGGCGTTTAAGGACTTGATGAGCAAGAAGGGACATTTCTTCCTTGCACTTTTAACTAAAATCATTTCCTTTGCGTTCCTTTATTCTGCATCCTTCTTCATTATGCTATCATTAAATGTAGATGCAGGAATTAAGGATTTGTTGCTTGTTATTTCTGGCACATCATTTGCAATCATCGCCGTTGGATTTATCCCAACCCCAGGTGCATCAGGTGCTGCAGAGGGCTCGTCTGGTAAGGTGTTCACCTCGATTATTGTATTTATTACCGGCATAGGCGCAACAGAGGCGGTGGCTCAGGCAAGTGGCGTTATGCTCGTTTGGCGTTTACTCAGCTATTATATGGTTATGGTTATTTCCCTTGCATTCTATATCGGACTTGAGATTTATCTCAACAACGCTAAGAAAACAAGAGTAGAGGCAAGAGAAAAGCTAAAAGAGGAGCTTGCAAACGCAGAAACACAAAAAGGCGAAGAAATTAGTAACGAAAGTAATACTTAAAAAAGAGGGACTTCGTCCCTCTTTAATTATTATAATAGTTGACATTGTTTAAAAAAAGATTTATACTAATACTAAGAAAAATCCAGTGAGGTAAAGATATGATTACAGTAAAGCCGTTTAATGCATTGAGACCTAACGACGCTTTAGTTGATAAATGTGCGGCACTACCTTATGACGTTATGTCAAGTAGCGAGGCAAGAGAGATGGTTAAAGACAACCCATATTCATTTTTGAGAATTGATAGGGCTGAAATTAACCTTGACCCAAGTGTTGATATTTATAGCGAAGAGGTTTATCAAACTGCTAAAAATATGCTCCTAAAATTTGAAAATGACGGCGTTTATATAAACGATCAGGAGAAAAAGTACTATTTTTATCGTCAAATAATGGGTAATCAAAGCCAAACAGGAATCGTTGGCTGTGCCTCAATTGATGATTATTTAGAAAATAGAATCAAAAAGCACGAGTTTACAAGGGCTGATAAAGAGGTTGACAGAATAAAGCACGTTGACACCTGCTCAGCGCACACAGGTCCAATCTTCTTAGCATATAAGGAAAGCGTAGCGCTTGACCAAATCATAGAAGAGCAAACAAAAAAAGCTCCACTTTATGATTTCGTGGCTGAGGATGGCGTGCGCCATACCGTATGGACTACAGACAATAAAGATGTGGACCTTCAAATTGAAGCAGCCTTTGCTTCACTTGAGGCACTTTATATTGCAGATGGCCACCATAGATGTGCCTCCGCTGTTAAGGTTGGAACAAAAAGAAGGGCAGAAAAACCAAGTTATAATGGCGATGAGGAATTTAACTATTTCTTGTCAGTAATTTTCCCAGCATCTACCTTGAAAATTCTTGACTACAATAGGCTCTTAAAGGACTTAAACGGACACACAGTCGAGGATTTTCTTAAAATCCTTGAAGAAAAGGTTGGCAGACTGACCGAATATAAGGGAGAGGGACAATATCGCCCAGAGAAAAAGCATACCGTTGGAATTTACGTAGGAAATAAATGGTACAAGCTTGAATTTTATAAGGAAATATGCGAAGCGGAAAAGGCTGTTGATCGCCTTGACTGTGCAATCTTACAAAAGAATGTGCTTTCTGCTATTTTAGGAATAGGTGACCCGAGAACAGACAAGAGAATTGATTTTGCAGGTGGAATAAGAGGTCTTGAGTATCTTGAAAAAAGATGCGCAAATGATATGAAAATGGCAATTTCAATGTACCCAACCTCGCTAAATGACTTAATGGCAGTAGCAGATGATGGTGATGTTATGCCACCTAAATCCACTTGGTTTGAGCCAAAGCTACGCAGTGGACTTTTAATACATAAAATTTGATTATAAAGGAGCAAAAGCGTGGATGCGTTTTTGATTGTATTACAATACGTTGGCGCGGTTTCGTTTGCTATTTCTGCAACAATATATGCAGTACATAAGCGTACAGACATAATTGGCGCGTTAGTTTTTTCACTGCTTACTTGCTTTGGCGGTGGATTCATAAGAGACATGGTTATAGGCAGAATTCCACCAAATTTGCTAGTTAACAGGGAATACCTCTATCTCGCCCTTGTATGCGTTCTAACCTCTTTAATATGCTATCATCTTGCTTTTATAGCGCCAATTGGTGCATTTATTCGAAAGCATCAGCACAGCGTTATTATAGAGCTTACAGATGCACTTGGCCTTGCTTCGTTTGTTGTTCTCGGTATTGAGAGCGCAATTGAGTTTGGGAAAACTGGATTTGTGCTTCTTGTGTTTGCTGGTTGCATAACAGGCGCTGGTGGTGGAATATTAAGAGATATATGCGCAGCAGAAATTCCATCTGTATTTAGAAAGCACATTTATCTAATACCAGTTATAATTGCGTCGTGCTTCTTTGTGCTAACATACGACAAAATGCCAGGAATTATTTCTATTATTATTTCAATACTCGCAATAATAGTTATAAGAATGCTAGCATTTAAGTTTAAATGGAATTTGCCAATTCCTAAGGAAAAGGACATAGAAAACAAGGAAAAGAAGGAAGAAAAGGAGTTGATTTTAAAGTAATGGAAGAAAACAAGAACACTAAGCAAAACGATAAAACAGACACTCCTGTGCCTGAATTTGAATCAAACGCCGCAAGACGCATCCGTCTTTTAGGAATAGAGAACAACGATAAAATTCACGATACCTCAGCTGAAATAACAAAGGGCAACTTCTTTGCAAATCTTTGGTATAAGCATAAATGGGCTGTTATAATAACTACTGCATTTGTATTTATAGGAATTGTGCTTTTGTGCACATTTATCTTTAGGGATAAGCCGGATATGAATTTGTCATATTGTGGACCTGTTGAAATCGGCACAAAGGAGCATACAAAGCTAACCGATGCCTTTGACGATGTTTTGAAGGACTATAATGGCGATGGTGAGCTTAAATTGACAATAACCTCTAGCCTATATCGCACAGCGGAAGAAAAAAAGGAAATAGATAGACAATACTATCAAAGTCAAAACAAGGAATTTGACGAAACATCGACATATTCTGACGATGACGTAACTGAGGTTTCAAACTCTTTGAGGCATAGTAAATATAATTTCGTTTTGATAGATAGAGAATTATATGAGAGAATGAAAAATAATTTCTCAACTCTTACTGAAATCTTGGGTGATGAAGCTAAAAATTACGATAATATTAGATATGATGACTGTGGTATATATTTCAAAAAAACAAAGTTCGCCCAAGCTCATTATGAGGAGTTTAAATTCTTGCCTGAGGACACAATAGTTGCAGTTTGTAGACCAGGCCTGTTTGATAAAAACCTAGAAAACGAATATGACCTATTAAAAGCAATTTTATTATTTGAAAATTAGATGAAGAGACAGAATAAAAAAAGAAACCGCAAAAGCGGTTTCTT
>JAZNFR010000217.1:0-4275 GCA_045576055.1 Eubacteriales bacterium | reverse complement strand
TATGCCATATTCCTGACAGCGTTTTGAAAATCGGAAGTTCAGCTTTTAATAATACAGCAATAACCAACAATCCATTCACAAGCAACTCTCAGTGCACAAGCATCGGACAATATGCATTCAGAAATTGCAGCCAAATGACAGCCTTCACCCTTCCTAAGGGAATCACAGAGTTAGAATCAAGTGGTTATAACTTCAGTGGTTGTCCCGCCATGACAACCTTTGATTGGAACGGTAATAACTCAATCACTACTATACCTCAGCGTTGCTTTGAGAACTGCTCCAGTCTAACCTCAATGGATATGCCTAAGACCGTTGAAGTGCTTAGCAATAACTGCTTTTCAAGCTGCTCCTCGTTGATAGAAATAAGCATACCAAACTCTGTCAAAACAATTAAAAACCACGCATTTGCTTGGTGCGCATCTCTTGAAGTTATTAGAATGGGTAATTCGTTTGAGTATTTTAATAATACTGGTGACAACTCATTTACATATAATACTGGAAAGGTTAAAGAAATTTACATTCCAAATTCATTCTATAAAACTGCACCGGATACAAGCTTAGGTTATCAGGTTTCATATGCATTCCATGGTGTAACCTCAGATTGCAAATTCTTCTATTGTGGCACAGTTGAAGAGTTTGAAGCAGCAAAAGCAAATTTCTTAACACAAAAAAGTGCGACCTCAAATAATGGTGGATTTATAAATGCTACCATTATTACATACGCTGAGTATTTAGCAAATAAGGACAATTATGCAACGGGCAGATACGTAGTATGTGAATACAACCCATGCCAAGCTTTCTATGAAGGCACTCACGCGGCTGAAGCAATCAACGGTTGCCAAGGCGTATGCACAAGATGTCAAGAAACAGCAATTCTTGAAAACCCAACTCACATAGACGTTTGGAACTTTGCTGACGAAAATGGAAATGCTATGAATGTTGCAGCAAAGATTATAGCAACATATAAGTGCGAGGCTTGTGGCACAGTAAACAAAACGGAAAATATACCAGCAATATTCACACCAGTTGGATATTCAAATCCAGAAAATGGCGATCCATACTTTGGATATAGCGCTTCAATCGACAATAAAGCACTCAAAACATTTGAGGACTTGTCTGGTGAAAAGGTTCGCTATGGTTTACTTGCAGGTATCGCGTCTGAATCATCCGACGGCACACCAATCTCACTAAATGGAGAAGAAATTGTCGCAGACCCTGCAACAGTTTTAGTTAACCTAACAGATGCAGGTTACACAACCTTTGAAATCAAGGTAACAGGTATTAACAAAACAACATCACTTTATTGCAACGCATACGCAGTAATCGGAACAAATATTGCATATATTTGCGATACGGCAAGCGAAACCGCAACAAAGAAAGATGTTGTAATTGTAACAGAATAAAAATAGAAAATCACGGCTCCTTTGTGTAAAGGGAGCTGTTGCAAAGCGACTGAGGGATTGAAAGAAATAAAATCGGTTGATTTGCACAAATAAAAAACAAAAAGTCGCACCCTGTGTGCGACTTTTTTTAATTGTTAGTTAATGATTTTCTATATCCGGTTGGGGAAAATCCCGTATGCTTTTTGAAAAGCCTTGCGAAAAAATTAAAGTTTGCATATCCACACGTTGAGCTTATTTCTTTGATGGACAAATTACTCGTTTCAAGCAGTTGAATAGCCATACGCATACGTAATTCGATTATATATTTAGACGGAGTCATACCCATTTGCTTTTTGAAGCGTTTGTTGTATACAGTAACGCACATAGCTTCCATTTTTGCAAGAACTTGAATGCTTATTTGCTCTGTAAAGTTCTCGTTTAAAAACCTTATTGACCTAGACATAGAAAAGCTGTTGCTTTCATATTTCTTTATTGCTCGTCCCGCTTCGATAAACAAACGCTCAAGCAAAAGTGAGAGCTCTCTTTCTCTAAACTCGTCATCCTTTGCAAAGGCCTCGAAAATTGTTTTAAAGCGTAATTGCATATGATTGTTTAGGTTAAGACGGTTTTTGCTTGGGAAAAGCGAAATTCCGTTTTCGGATAGCATTTTTTCAACCTCTGTGCCGGTGAAATGAACACATAAAAAGTATATCGTTTCTCCCGAACACCAAATTTTATAGCTTTGCCCCGGTGGAATAACAATCATTTCGCCCTCGTTTATAATTGCCTGTCCGCTTGGCGTGCTGGCGTCTAGTTTGCCGTTAATTAAATATATCAAATAGTAGTCAAGACGCCCTTTTTTATTTATATTGGTGTGTTGAGCGTGAGTATTACAGCAGCTTGCACAGTTTAATAGAAGCGGAGCATCATGTGACTCGTAGTTGCCATAAAACGCACCTGTGTTTCTTGTTCCCGTCGACGGGCGGTCGATATAATAAAGTGAGCTTTTCATAAATCCTCCAAAAAACCGAATAGTGCTAATGTTTTGCAAAATAATTCTTTCATTTGTTGTAATAATATTCTATCATAAAAACAGGAACGTGTCAAATAGTTTCTATTTTAAGGAGGAAAAACAATGAAAAAACGTATAATTTTATTCGCAGTACTTACATTGGTTTTTGCGTCTTTATTTGTAATTTCAATCAGCGCCGCAGCAACCAATGAGTTTGGTACGGTTGAAACAAGCACGACAATTGATTTGGAAGGGATGTCAACGGACACAAAGGCAAGAGTAGTGCTTTATGACGGAGAAGAGTACCATACTTACCCTTCTCAGTATATCGTTACAGATAAGGGAGATATGGGCTACAATTTTGATAAAATCAATACAGCCTTTGAAAAATCGTACGGTATTTCAAGTGTTATCAGAATTGAAATTCCAAACACGGTTAAGGTTATCGTAAGCGGACTTTTCAATTATGGAAAAAACAATAACCTAAAAGAGGTTTATTTCCCGTCCGACTCTCAAGTTTATAAGTTTAACTGGGGTTGCTTCGAGCAAAACACGGGAATTGAAAAAATCAACATCCCCGCAAGCTTGACGGAATATGACGGTACAAACCACTTTGCAAAATGCTCCTCACTTAAAGAGGTTACGTTTGATAAGGGCTATTCTGTAAGCAATATTCCTAATAACTTTTTCCAAAGCTGCTCGTCACTTGAAAAGTTGGTTTTTCCAAATAGCGTTACACACATAGGTGGAGGCGCATTTGCTTCATGCTCGAAACTAAAAACCATCGTTTTTGGAGCAAGCCTTCAAACAATGCACGGAGCTATGTCCGACTGTGCAACAAGCGGCTCAACTTGGTATTTACCTGCCACCTTCTATGCGTCAAACGTAGAAAGTGAGCCACCATCAAATATGTTCCACTGGGCAGGCACCCAAACAAACGGCGTTAGTGGAACCAGCAACAACCCCAAGAACATTACATTCGTATTTACAGGCACAAAGGATGAGGCACTTGATCTTCAAGCAAGATTTAAGGCGGCGGACGCGGCAACGGGTGAAAATTGCGTTGGTCTTTCAAGAATATATAATGCAACCGTTTGCACAGAAGCTGAGTATGAAACACTAACAGGCAAAAAGGTTGGAGAAGGTGCAACAGGTTATTACATTGTTTACGGCTACAATGAATGCGATGCGTTTTACGGCAGTGAGCATAACCCACAAAAGATAGAGGGTAATGATTGCTGCGGTCTTTGTTCAAGATGCGGTAACGTTTCGCTTTTCGAAAATCCAATCCATAAAAGCACTTGGCTATTTGCTGGCGAAGACGGCAATAAAATAAACGTTTCAGAAACAATCGTTGCTTCATATACCTGCGAGTTTTGTAAAACAGTTGAAGCAAGCGAGGATATTCCAACAATATTCTTACCTCTCGGATATACTGAAAACGAAAATGAATCAGGCGCGTTGGGTTATAGAATGTCGGTGAATTTAGATGCTCTCGATAGATACGAGGAGCTTTCAAACAGCACTGTTAAATACGGTCTTCTTGCAGGAATTGCCCTGGATGAAAGTGGGAAACCACTTTCACTTGATGAAGAAGGCAAGCTTGTGGCAAATTCTTCAACAGCAGTTGTTAATTTCACAGGAAAGAATTATACAAACTTTGAAATTAAAATCACAGGCATAAATAAGACAACATCACTTTATTGTAACGCATATGCAGTTGTCGGCTCGGATATTTCATATATCTGTGAAACCGCAAGTGATACCGCAACAAAGAAAAGCATTGTAATTTCAACAGAATAAAATAACAGATTGAAAACCGCACAAGTGTGCGGTTTTCTTTTTTATATATAAATAATATAAAATCTATTGACAAATATA
>JAZNFR010000216.1:0-10565 GCA_045576055.1 Eubacteriales bacterium | reverse complement strand
ATTAAAGCTCCACTTGCACCATTTTCCAAAAGTATGGACTTTATCTTTTTTATATTTGGGTTCTTTGGTATGACAACTTGCTCAAACTTGTTAAACAAAAGAGCAGAGATACGATTAATACTTGCTGCATCATTGATTGCACCAACCATAACCTCAAAGATTCTAGTTGCACGAGAGTTTGTTCCGTATCTTTCATCTAAAAGCTTATAAGCCTCAGGTGTGGATATGGTTGAGTCATCTATTGCGCAAACAGTGAATACATCTTTGAATGGCTTTAGAGACTTCATTTTGTCACCTATTCCACGGCACTCAACCGTGCCACCAACAATGCAAAAGCATACGTCAGCGCCAAGAGAAGCACCGATTTCCAATAGCTCCTTTTCACTTAACACGAATGAATAAAATTCATTCATAAGTTGAAGGGCTGCTGCACAGTCTGAGCTACCTCCGCCCATTCCAGCAGATACGGGAATGCGCTTTTCAATGCCGAAAACAAACTTGCAGCTTGGCATTTCTATTTTGTTCTTTTTTGTAGCATATTCAATGTATTTTTGACATGCCTTATATACAAGATTTCTTTCATCCTTGGGAATCTTTGCCTCGGTTTTGATTTCGATTCCAAAGCTACCTTCAATAACATCTAAAGTAATTGCGTCACAAAGAGAAATCGTTTGCATTACCGATTCAATATTATGGTATCCATTTTCAAGCTTGTTTTGCACGTCAAGATAGAGGTTGATTTTAGCATATGCGTTTTTTTGATATGTCATTATTTTGCGTCAAACCAAGTGCTTCCAACTGCGATATCAGCAGTTAATGGAACAGACAGCTTGATTGCACCCTCCATTTCGTTTTTTAGTATTTTGAGCGCTTTTTTAGCCACGTCCTTGTGAGCTTCAATAATAAGCTCGTCGTGTACCTGAAGTATTAGCTTTGCATCAATATTAGCGCTTTTAAGAGCTCTATCAACGTTAATCATAGCTATTTTGATGATATCAGCTGCAGTGCCTTGAATTGGGCTATTCATAGCTGCACGCTCACCAAAAGCTTGAATCATTTTATTCTTCGCTCTAAGCTCAGGGATATATCTAATTCTGCCTAGCATTGTTCGAGCATATCCGTTATTTTTTGCGTTAACAATTAGTCGTTCGATAAATGCGTGAACGTCTGGATAGGTCGCAAAATATGAATCAATATACGCTCTTGCTTCCTTACGTGGAATGCCAAGGTCCTTGCCTAGTGAAAATTCGCCGATTCCGTAAACAATGCCAAAGTTAACTGCCTTCGCACGTTTGCGAAGCTCTGGTGTTATTTCTTCAGGCGAAACACCGAAAACAAGAGAAGCTGTTAATGTGTGAATATCAATTCCATTGTTGAATGCATGAATCATATTTGCATCGCGAGAAAGATGGGCAAGCACCTTAAGCTCGATTTGTGAATAGTCGGCATCTATCAAAACGTAATCGCTTTTTTTAGTAGTAAAATATTTTCTTAAATTTTTGCCAAGCTCAGTTCTAATAGGAATGTTTTGTAGATTTGGCTCAGTAGACGATAGTCTACCTGTTACTGCGACAGTTTGGTTGAAGGTAGAATGAACAATACCATTTTCGTCACAAACCTTTATTAATCCCTGTGCATAGGTGCTATTTAATTTAGCAACCTTACGATATTCTAAAACCTCTTTTACAATTTCATATTCATCTGCCAATTCCTCTAGAATTTCAGCATTTGTAGAGTATCCACTTTTTGTCTTTTTACCATGTGGCAATCCTAGCTTTCCAAAAAGAATTTCGCCTAACTGCTTAGGAGAATTAACATTGAATTCTTCACCAGCCAACTCGAAAATTTTTGCCTTGTGCACGTCTTCCATCTTAGAAAGATATTTAGAAAATTCAGAAAGCCCGTCAGTGTCAACCTTAAAGCCTTCCTTTTCCATATCAGAAAGCACATATGCAAGTGGAATTTCAATATCTGTAAGAATAGTAGTTGTGCCGTCGCGCTCTAGGTGCTTAGACATAGAAGCGAATAGCGCAGAAATAAACTGAGGAGCGTAAGCCTCATTGAATTCCATATTAAGATAGGTAAGAGAAAGTGCGCCTAAATCATAAGATGAGTCGGACGGAGAAATTACGTATCCTGCGAGCATTGTGTCAAAAACACAATTAATAGCAGTTCTTTTTAAAATCGATTTTACGTCGTGACAAATGAATGAGGCAGACCTGAAAAATTCAGCGCCATTGTCTATAAGGAATTTATAGTTTACGCCAGAAAGCGAACTAACTAGTGCAGTATCATCATTAAAATGAACTGCATAAACGCTAGAAAAATCTGTAGGAACTTCGTTCTTAATGTCTTCTGAAGGTATAAATGACATAGGCAAAATTTCTTCTTTTTCTTCACCAAATCCAAAGCCTAATTGTTCACCACCAACATTAGAAGTAGACGATTCAATTCCGTCTAAGCCCTCGAATTCTTCAAGAGAAACACTTGGCTGTATTTCTACTTGCTCCTTCACAGGTTCGATGCTTTCAAGCCCAAATTTTTTGATAAGTGAGCCAAACTCAAACTTTATAAAGCTTTTGCGTAGATTAAGCTTGTCCATGCTAGGACGGGCAAAATCGCCAATAGTTTTTTCGATAGGTACGTCTAAAACAATAGTTGCGAGGTATCGAGAAATGTATGCCATTTCACGTCCATTTCTAATTTTGTCCTTCATACCTGCGGTAAGCGATGAATCTTCAAACTCTTCATAAATTTTATCGAGTGAGCCAAATTCGGAAATCAACTTAAATGCACCCTTTTCACCAATGCCAGCAATACCAGGAATATTATCAGAAGAGTCACCCATAATGGCTTTAACGTCAATATATTGAAGAGGTGTTATACCGAAATCCTCAAAAAATTTGTCAGGCGTATATAAAACATCCTCCTTGGTTTTGGCAAGAATAACGGATGTGTGCTCATTAATCAGTTGAAGTGAGTCGCGGTCTCCCGTCAAAATATACGAATGAACGTTAGAAGGAGCAATTCTTGAAGCTGTACCTATAATATCATCAGCCTCGTATCCCTCGAGCTCACAAACATTGAAGCCGAGCATTTTAACAAGCTCCTTAGCATAAGGAAGCTGGATAGCCAAATCCTCAGGCATAGGCTTGCGGTTAGCCTTGTAAAAATCATATTCCTTGTGTCTAAAGGTTTTGGCCTTTAAATCAAATGCAATAAGAGTGTAGTCAGGCTTTACGCTATCTAGATGTCTTTTTAAAATAGTCATCATACCAAAAAGTGCATTAGTTGGTAATCCCTCTTTATTTGATAGTGGACGGATGCCGTAATAGGCTCTGTTTAAAATACTGTTTCCGTCAACAATTAGTAATTTTTTCATTCTATACCGTCCTAAATTATTCGGAAATTGGCTCTAAGCTGCCGTTTAGTGCGCTAGTCAATGCAATAGCAAACTGGTCGGCACAGGAGGTAGACTTAAATCCACAAATGTTGCCCTTTAAAATGCTGATAACCTTTTCGGCATCTTGCCCCTCAACTAGCTTTGATATAGCCTTTAAATTTCCGTTGCAGCCACCGTGAAAGGAGACCCCAGATACAACGCCGTCATTTAATTCAAAATTGATATAAGAAGCGCATACGCCTCTAGTTTTAAATTTGTATTTCATAAAATTCTCCCAAACAGTAGAAATTTTTAAAAATTTGTGTTAAAATATGCCATATAAAAATATTTTATCAAAAAATAAAGGAAATATCAATATGAGAATGAAAAAAAAGAAGCACGGTTCTGAAAGAATTAAGCTTTTGGGCGCGCTTATGGTTAATGATATAAAGGAAGTTGCTGAAAATAAAGCAGAAATTTATGGTAATGATAAACCATTAAGAATAGAAATCGGCTGTGGAAAAGGTGATTTTGTGTGTGGAAAAAGCATAAAAGAGCCTGAATATAATTATTTGGCTATTGAAAAGATTGCTGATGTTTGTACTCTCGCTGTCGAAAACTACGCAAAGGGCAGAGGGCTTGGAAATCTTGCTGCAAATGGTGGATGGCAAAAGCCAGATGGTTCAATTTATCAGCTTGGCGAGGTTTGTCCGTTTGAACGAGAAGAGCTCGGCAATGTACGCTTTACAGTTGGCGATGCAAAGGAAATACTTCCAAGCTTACCGGATTCTTGTGCTGATGCTATTTTTGTAAACTTTTGCGACCCATGGCCTAAAAAAGGTCATACAAAAAGACGTCTTACATATATTGAATTTTTGAAAATGTATTCGCGTCTTTTGACACCTGATGGAAGGTTCTATTTTAAAACTGATAATCGCCCATTATTTGATTTTTCACTCGAAGAGGTCGAAAGAGGTCCATTCACACTTGAATATCATACATTTGATTTGCACAATAGCGATATGGATGCACAAAATATAAGAACAGAATACGAGCGAAATTTCAGCCAAAAGGGATTTTCAATCAATATGCTAATAGCAAAAAACAATAAATAAGATCGTCGCCTAATACCTTCGGTGTTGGGCGCTTTTCTTTTTTTGTCATACAATATAATGAGAAGAAATTCTCAAATAAACTTGTTGGGGAAAAGTGATGAAAATTGATATTGTTTCAAAGGATCAAAGGTACTTTCACCTTTGTAGGCTTTTGAATGAAGGCGGATATAGTGCGAGGGTTTGTGAGGCAAACGAGGTTGACGCGCCTGATTTTTTGATTTTGCCAATAAAACGTGAGCTTGATGAGAAAGAAATAGCAAATCTAGAAAAAATGATATCGACAACTACAAAGGTTCTTTGTGGTGGAGATGAGATTACAAAAAAGTACTTTGCAGGTAAATTGGAAGAATATTCTAAAAACGAATATTTTCTTAACAAAAATGCACGTTTAACTGCAGAGGCTTTTTTATCGGTTTGGCAAGAAAAAACCAAGTCAAGCATTTTCGGCAAAAGCGTCTTAATTTCCGGGTATGGAAGAATAGGTGGATACTTGGCAAAATTTTTGAAATCCTTGGGGGCTGAGGTTTATATTTATGCAAGGAGAGAAGAAACGGTAGAAAAAATAAAAAGCGATGGATTTTCCTTCGCTAATTTAAGTTATTCGTCCCAAGTAGATGCTATAATTAATACAGCACCTGCTATTTTGTTTTCTTGCGAGTTGATTGACAAAATACCGAGAGGAGTGTTTATTTTTGAGCTTGCATCGCTGTCCGGCTTTGAAGATACAGAAAGGGTAATAAAGGCTCCTTCATTGCCTGGAAGGCTTTTGCCTATAAGTGCCGCTGAAGCAATATATGAAGCAGTAATCTCTTACCTAAACTGAAAGGACATTTGATGATTGGATATGCATTTTGTGGTTCGTTTTGCACTCACAAAAGAAGCCTTTTAGAGCTAAAGAGCTTGAAGGAAAAGGGTTATGAAATATTGCCTATAATGAGCGAAAATGTATATAATACAAGCACTCGCTTCGGCTCATGCGACGAGCTTGTATCAACTGTTGAAGGAATCACAGGAAAAGAAGTAGTAAAATCAATAGTAGAGGCAGAGCCGTTAGGACCAAAAATTCATCTTGACGCATTGGTGATTGCGCCATGCACAGGTAACACGCTTGCTAAAATAGCACGAGGAATTACAGATACAACAGTAACTATGGCGGCAAAGGCACACTTGCGTTCTGATAGACCATTAGTGGTCGCCTTGTGCTCAAACGATGCGCTTTCGGCAAACCTACAAAATATTAGCCTTTTGCTTGAACGCAAAAACGTGTATTTTGTACCAATGATGCAGGATGATCCAAAGAATAAGCCACATTCGCTTGTATGTGATTTCTCACTTCTTGAGAACACGCTTGAGCTTGCTCTAAAAGGAAAGCAATTACAGCCACTATTTAGATAATTAAAAACCGCGAAAAGAGGTTAAAATCTCATTCGCGGTTTTATTATAAAATCGAATGTCAAAGTTACTCATCGAATGCTTCCAAGAGTCCTTCAAAATTCTTTTGCCTTAGATACTCATAGGTGGCAATCGCAACGGAGTTTGACTGATTTAAAGAGCGAAGCCCAGCTTTCATTGGAATACGTAAGGCTCTTTTTTTGTGCTTCTCAATTAGCTCTTCAGGTAAGCCACAGCTTTCACGTCCAAAGAAGAAATAAACGTCGTCTGCATATTTTATATCAACGTAAGAATTTTTTGCTTTTTTAGTAAACAGATAAAAATTGCAGCTTGGATTTTTCTGCCAAAACTCATCCAAATTTTCATAGTAGCGTATATCAAGATGGAACCAATAGTCCATTCCTGCACGTTTTAATTTTGCATTGTCAATTTCAAAGCCAAAGGGCTTTATCATATGTAGAACGGCACCACTCGATGCACAGGTGCGTGCGATATTTCCAGTGTTTTGTGGGATTTCAGGCTCCAGTAAAACTATGTTTAACATTTTCCCCTCCTAAGATGTGGATATAGATATTTTATATCAAACTAAACTTGAAATCAATAAAATTTTAAATAATAGCGCAAAAATTTAAAATAAATGTGGACTTTTTGAAATTTTGTGCTATAATTATTCTGTATATCTATGTAATTTACGGAAGGAATAAAATAAATGGGATTAATTACTAAGATTTTTGGTACGTATAGCGAAAGACAAATTAAAAAAATCGTACCAATTGTTGATCAAATAGATGCTTTAAGCGAGGAATTTGAAAAGAAAACTGATCAAGAATTAAGAAATAAAACCGATGAGTTTAAGGAGCGTCTTGCAAATGGCGAAACTCTTGATGATATCTTGCCAGAGGCTTTTGCAACTGTAAGAGAGGCATCTGCCAGAGTTCTTGGCAAAAGACCATTCAGAGTACAGCTTATGTGTGGTATTCTTTTACATCAAGGTAGAGTTGCAGAAATGAAAACAGGTGAGGGTAAAACACTTGTTGCTGTTTTGCCATCATATTTAAATGCTTTAACTGGTAAGGGTGTTCACGTTGTTACAGTTAATGATTACCTTGCGCGTCTTGGCTGTGAGGAAATGGGTAGAGTTCATGAATTTTTAGGACTTACAACAGGTCTTGTTGTCCATGGCCAGTCAAGAGAAGAAAAGAAAAGAGCATACAACTCTGATATCACATACGGCACAAATAATGAGTTTGGATTTGACTATCTACGTGATAACATGGTTATCTATAAGAAGGATATGGCTCAAAGAGGACATAATTTTGCTATTGTCGATGAGGTTGACTCGATTCTTATTGATGAAGCAAGAACGCCGCTTATTATTTCAGGTGCAGGTAGAAAGTCGACCGATCTTTATGACAAAGCTGATGCATTCGTTTCAAAGCTTTCAAAATTTGTTATCAAGGAACTTGATTTAAAGGTCGATCACGAGGATATTGCACAAGACTATATTCTTGATGAAAAGGCAAGAACAACAACCTTGACAAGCCATGGCGTTAGAAAAGCTGAGGAATTCTTCCAAATTGAAAATTTAACAGCACCAGAAAACTCTGAGCTTTATCATCATATTCAACAGGCAATGAAGGCGCGTGGACTTATGCAAAGAGACACCGACTATGTTATCAAGGATGGTCAAGTAATTATTGTTGATACATTTACTGGTCGTTTAATGCCTGGAAGACGCTATTCTGATGGTCTTCATCAAGCCATAGAAGCTAAGGAAAAGGTTAAAATTCAAAGGGAAAACCGCACAATTGCTACAATTACATTCCAAAACTATTTTAGAATGTATACAAAGCTTTCTGGAATGACAGGTACAGCCCTTTCCGAAGACCTTGAATTCCGTGAAATATATAACCTTGACGTTGTAGAGGTTCCAACCAATAAGCCAATGATTAGAACTGACTATAATGACAGAGTTTATAAAACTATCGCTGGCAAGGACAGGGCAATCATAAATCAAATTAAGGAATGTCACGAAAAGGGACAGCCAGTTCTAGTTGGTACTGTTTCTATTGAAAAATCAGAGGCGCTTTCAAGAAAACTAAAGGGCGCTGGTATTCCTCACACTGTATTGAATGCAAAATATCACGAAAGAGAAGCTGAAATAGTTGCACAAGCAGGTAAATTTGGTGCAGTTACAATTTCTACTAATATGGCAGGACGTGGTACAGATATTATGCTCGGTGGTAACGCTGAGTATCTTGCAAAGCAACAAATGCGTCGTGATGGATACGACGAAGCTACAATTGCTTTAGCAACAGGTAGCTCACAGTCAGTTAGCGAGGAGGTTTTCCAAGCTCGTGACGTATTCAAAACCTACTACAATAAATTTAAAACAGAAATCGAACCAGAGGCAGAAAAGGTTAGACAAGCGGGCGGTCTATTTATAATAGGTACAGAAAGACACGAAAGCAGACGTATTGACAATCAGCTTCGTGGTCGTTCAGGTCGTCAAGGCGACCCTGGTGAATCAAGATTCTTTATTTCACTTGAGGACGACCTTATGCGTCTTTTTGGTAGTGAGAGAATTATTGGTATTGTTTCTCGCCTTGGACTTGATGAGGATACACCAATTGACGCAAGAATCCTTTCTGGTCAAATAGAAAACGCACAAAAGCGTCTAGAGGATAGAAACTTCTCTCGTAGAAAGAACGTTCTTTCCTATGATGATGTTATGAACCAACAAAGAAATATTATCTATTCCGAGCGTTCAAATGTTTTGGATGGCAACAATATGGCTGATAAGATTGAGGATATGATTAAATCGACCATTGCTGATGCAGTTGAACTTCATACTCAGCTTGGAAAAGATGAATGGGAAATCGAGGCACTCAAAAACAAATATATGGGACTTTTATGCTCTGAAACTGATTTTGTTAGCGAGAATTTGACCAAGGAAGAAATAATAGAAACCTTAACAAGTCGCGCTATTGAGCTTTGGAAGAGTAAGGAAGAGCTTTTTGGAGAAGAGAACCTACGCGAAATTGAAAGAGTTATTTTGCTTCGTAATGTTGACGAGAAGTGGATGGATCACCTAGAGGCTATGGACGACCTACGCGATAGCATAGGACTTCAAGCATACGCTCAAAGAAATCCATTAAATGAATATAAGATTCAAGGTGCTGACCTCTTTGATGAAATGATTATGGCTATTCGTGACGATACAGTGAGAGGCATTTTGTCTGTTGTTCCAAGAGAAAAGCCAATTGAAAGAGTTCAGGTTGTAAAACCAACTGAGGAAGGATTTATGAATCTTGGACCTAAAAAGGTTCAAAAGACACAAGCACAAGCGCCAGTAAGAAACGAGAATAAGGTTGGCAGAAACGACCCTTGTCCTTGTGGCAGTGGCAAAAAATATAAAAAGTGCTGTGGTGCTAATACCGCAGAGGGTGAAGAATAATGGGATTTGGACTCCTTTTAATAGGCTGCATAATCACATATTTTGGTACTTTTTTAGCGCAAATTTCTGCGTTTACAAACATTTTGGGCGCAGGAATAATACTTTTCTCGCTTCGCAAATTAATCTATGAAAACAAGCTTTTTATAGCTTCAATTTGTCTTGCAGGAGCGCTTGAAATTTCATCAATTATTTCCCTGGCAATACAGCTTTTTAGTGGCGCAAATACAGTATCAGTCGTTTTTGCTTATATTGCAGATGCTTCGTTAATGGCTCTTGCTATTATGCTTATGCTTTCAATATTTTTCCTCGCAAGAAGTGTTGAATTGCCTAAGATTATGTTCATATCTATGCTAAATGTGGGAATGTCAGGACTTGCTGTAGTATTTTATCTCCTTTGCGAGATTGTTAATAGCGAGTTTGCACTAGTAAGACTAACAGTTTTATATGTTATATTCCAAGTGATTTCTTCGGTTTTAACAGTTATAGTTGTTGTAAATTCATATGCAAAAATATGTTATGAGGGCGACGAAAAAATGCAGAAAAAGGGAACTGGAATCCCGTTTTTTGACACGCTTAATGCTATGACAGATAAGGCATTTTCAAAAAACAAAATCGATAAAGGGAATGGTAAAAAGAAATGAGAAAAGCTCTATTTATAATTGCATTCCTATTTCTTGCCAACCCTCTTATATCAAATGTTGATGTTTTGCCTGACCTTTTTGCATACATTTTAATAATGATTGCGCTTTCTAAGCCTTCATATTTTAATGTAAAGGCATATTCTGCATACAAGGGTGCCCGTAAAATGGCAATTGTTTCTGCTTGTAAGCTAATAAGCATATACTTTACAACAATTTATTTCGACAGTACGCTTTCATTGCTTTTCTCGTTTACTTTCTTTGTTGTAGAGCTTATATTTGGTATACCACTTCTTTTAAAGCTTTTTGATTATTTTTCGGAGCTTTCAATAGAAACGGATAACAAAGGGGCAAAAAACGCAGTAGATGCATTCAAAATAATTACAGTGGTTATCTTTTCACTTCGCTTGTTACTCGCAACCTTACCGGATTTTGCTGTATTAACAGCTGGTGACACAATAACCTCATCATCTCCAGATTTAACAAGATTTAGACCTGTATTTATTTTATTCTCACTTGTTTTGTCAATTCCGATTTCTAATCTTTGGATAATTATAAATACTGTATTTTTAGCACTTTTG
>JAZNFR010000215.1:0-1658 GCA_045576055.1 Eubacteriales bacterium | reverse complement strand
TATTAAAATAAATGTGGAAATTATAAAATCTTTGTGCTATAATATAGTGTAAATGTATTATATTATATTTTTATTTACTTATTACAAGTATTTTTTTGACACAGCAAGAAAGGATCCAAAATGGCTTACACACACACTGAAAAATGCGAAAACCACACTTTACCTCTCGTCCCCTTGAAGGGCGCTATTTTTGCATTCCCTGGAATTTCGGTTACTGTTGATGTATCTAACCCGATTTTAAGAAGCGCAGTTCAACAAGCCGAAAAAACCTCATCTTATATTTATTTAATTACCGAGAAAAACCCTTTTACCGAAAAGGTTGATGTTTCTTCTCTATATTCTGTTGGAACTGTCGCTAGAATTAAGCAAATCACAAAGCGCGGTGAAAGCACTGTTCTTGCCACATTTGAGGGCATTTGCCGTGCCGAGCACATAAATGTTTTTATGGTTGGTGGCTACTACAGTGCAGATATTATAGTAAAAGAACTTACCTATGAAAACGACTATCAAGCAAAAAGCGAAGCGCTTGTTCGTGTTATTCGCGAAAAAGCAAAGGAAATAGTTTCTCTATACGCTTCTCCTTCAAAGGATTTAATGCTTCAATTCAAGGCAGTTAACGATATCGATTTTCTTTCCGACCTTTGTGGTGCACTTATCCTTGCAAAGCCCGAGGACAAGTATGCTATTCTCCATGAATATAATAAATTCAAAAGAGCCGAGCTTGCAATTGCTTTGATGGACCAAGAAATAAAGGTTATCAAGCTAGAAGGCGTTATCAAGCGTAAGACAACCATAAAAATTGATGAAAACCAAAAGGAATATTTTCTTCGTGAGCAGCTAAAGGTAATCCAAAACGAACTTGGAAACGACGTGCAAAGCGAAAGTGAAGAGCTTTATGACCAAATTATGGGCGCACATTTTCCCAAAGTGGTTGAAGATAAGCTATTAAAGGAGCTTGTTAAATTCAATAAGGCTCCGTTTGGTTCACCAGAATCCGCAGTTTTGCGCACATATATTGAAACCTGTCTTGAAATTCCATTTGGCAAATATTCAAATGACGAAACAAGCACAAAAAACGCTGACAAGATTCTCGAACGCGACCACTATGGTCTAAAAAAGGTTAAGGAACGTATTTTAGAATTCATAGCAGCTAAGGAATTAAATCCAGAAATCAAAAATCAAATCATATGTCTTGTTGGCCCTCCGGGAGTTGGTAAGACCTCTCTTTGCTCGTCTATTGCAAAGGCACTAAAGCGTAAATACGTGCGTGTTTCTCTTGGTGGCATTCGTGACGAGGCTGAAATTAGAGGCCACAGAAAAACATACGTTGGTGCTATGCCAGGCAGAATTATAAATGCGCTTATTGAGGCAAAGTCCTCTAACCCACTTATGGTGCTTGATGAAATTGATAAAATGACTTCAGATATGCGTGGCGACCCTGCGTCTGCTATGCTTGAGGTGCTCGATGGTGAGCAAAACAAGGCGTTCCGCGACCATTTTGTTGAAATGAGTGTGGATTTATCGCACTGTATGTTCATTGCAACCGCTAACACAGTTGATTCCATTCCTACCCCTTTAATTGACAGAATGGAGATTATCGAGCTTTCATCATACACAAGAACTGAAAAATTCCACATTGCAAAGAATCACCTAATACC
>JAZNFR010000214.1:0-9042 GCA_045576055.1 Eubacteriales bacterium | reverse complement strand
ATCCGGATAGAATAAATAAGCAGGTATTTTTGTTACATCTTTACCTATTGTTACCTTTATTCCGTCTCCATTCTTTCCTGCATTATAGAAAACAGAGTTATCATTATAGTAACTTCCTCCACTTAAATCATCCATAACTATTGCATTAAAATAGATTTCGGTTAAAGAGGTGCAATTGCGGAACGCATAGTTTCCTATACTTGTTACGCTGCTCGGTATAGTTACACTCGTAAAATTACCGCGATAGAATGCGAGCGGTTTTATTTCTATTACTGTATCAGGTATAACCAAGTCAGTTACAAGCTCTCCGTTTAGATACAAACTATTTGCATAGTACAGTGGGTTTGCAGAATAATTATCAAATCCGATGTTACACCACTGTTCTATTGTTCCTATATAGTTTACTCCTGTAAGCGAGGTGCAATTTTGAAATGCACCTGAAATTAGATATGTTAAACTACTGCCAAAAGTTACACTTGTCAAGCCTGTGCAATCCTCGAACGCATAGTCTCTTATAATTGTTACACTATTCGGTATAGTTATACTTGTTAAGCTTGTGCAATCTCTGAACGCCCGGCTTCCTATACTTGTTACCGGCTTGCCTTCATATGTATATGGAATAACTATATCGGTATCGGTACAACTGCCTATACCACTTACATAGTAGGTATTTGTTTGGGTATTAAGTGTAAATTCAAGACCTTTGCTTGAGTTTTCTAAATCACAAACAGAACAAACGCCAAGAACAAAAGAGTGTCCTTTTGCGTCAACCGTTTCTTGCGCAATCAAAATTTTATCACACACAGAGCATTTTACGCCATCGGTAAGACCTTCCTCGGTACAGGTTGGTTCAACACCTGCGATAATTTTCTCGGTATGGCCAAGCGCGGGAATTTCCACGTAGCCTGTATCGTCGCAGCGCGAGCAGTATTCGTACCAATCCCATCCAACCTCGGTACAGGTGGGAGCTTTAGCTTGAACCGCTATATAGTCGTGTCTTAACGCGGGCACAACACCCTGCGCAACTAAAATTTCACCGCAAATAGAGCATTTTACGCCCTCGGTAAAGCCCACAGCGTTACAAAGAGGTGCAACCGCCGGAATAATTTCCTCAACGTGCACGTGCTCGGGCTCGTCAGTTTCCGTATCAGTCTCTGTTTCAGTATTGGTATCAGACTCAACCTCGGTATCGGTATCTGTACCGTTCGATGTGTCGGTTTCTGAATTTACTTCACTTTCCGTATTCGTCTCAGTGTTTGAGTCTGCATTTGAGCTTGAATCAGCTTTTTTACCACCGCACGATGTAAACGCAAATACTAGAGACAAAACAAGTGCCAAAACAAGCAAAAGAGTTAGTTTGTTTTTCATTTTTTCCTCCAAATAAAAAAGTGTCGCCTCAAGAAAGGCGACACCTGTAAAAATGCGCCTTTTTTGACTTAATACTATTTCAAGCAGAAAATAAGTACGCAAAAAGGACGCACTCTACCTAAAAGGAGTGCTTTCTGCTCGATATTTAATTATGTCGCACCCATATTTTAACACATAAATATATAAAAGTCAATATTCGCTAAAAAAACGGACACCCTAGGGGTATCCGTTTAATCAATTATATATCCATAAGTATTGGCAAAATAACAGGCTTGCGCTTTGTTTTTGCAAAAATGTATTTTGAGAGGACATTTTTTACAATGTTTTTTAGTTCTCCCCAGTCGCGTACATCGTCATCAAGTGCGTCAATAATCGCTCTTTGGCAAACTTCCTTTGCTCCGTTAATTAATTCTTCGTTTTCTCTAACATAAACAAAGCCACGAGAGATTATTTCGGGTCCAGACATTAAAATTCCTTCGTTTAAGCTAACCGTTGCAACGGCAATAATAAGTCCGCTCTCTGAAAGATTTTTTCTATCTCTTAATACTATGTTTCCAACATCACCAATACCAGAGCCGTCAATTAGCACCTTGCCAGCAGGTACAGTTCCGTTAAATCTAGCACCCTCAGAATCAATTTCGATTACCTTACCAATGTCAGAAACGAATATGTTTTGGGGATTCATTCCCATCGATTCTGCAAGCTCCTTATGTTGAATTAAGTGCCTGTATTCGCCGTGCACCGGCATAAAATATTTAGGCTTTATAAGCGCATGCATAAGCTTTAATTCTTCTCGACACGCGTGTCCTGAAACGTGAACCTCAACGCTTGAATCGTGATAAACATTGACGCCACGACGATACATTTCGTTGACTATTTTACCAACCAAGGGCTCATTACCTGGAATAGCACTTGAGGATAGCACAACAAGGTCCTTATCAGAAAGAGAAACCTTATCGTGGTCGGAAAATGCCATTCTGTAAAGAGCTGACATAGGCTCACCTTGGCTACCAGTTGTAACAATTGTCAATTTTTCAGGTGGGTATTTTTTAATATCGTCTATATCGATAAGCACACCGTCTGGCACACTCATATATCCTAGTCGAACAGCTGCGTTAACAACGTTTACCATACTGCGCCCTGTTACTGCAACCTTGCGCCCGTGATTTGCACTTGCATCTATAATTTGCTGCACCCTGTGTACGTTTGAGGCAAAGGTAGCAATAATAATTCGTTTGTCCTTTGCACCTAAAAAGATTCTTTCAAGAGAGACGCCAACGTTCTTTTCTGATGGGGTGTGTCCAGCACGTTCAACGTTTGTTGATTCGCAAAGTAGCATTAAAACTCCCTCACGCCCTAGTTGACCAAGACGTACAATATCCATCATTTCGCCATCTATTGGTGTTGTATCAAGCTTGAAGTCACCAGTATGAACAATAACACCCTGTGGGGTAGTTATAGCAAGAGCACATGCATCAGCAATAGAGTGGTTAACACGAATAAATTCAACCTTGAAGCAGCCAGCTGTGATTTTATCACCGACATTTACATTGTGAAGCTTTGCGCTGCCTAATAATTTATGCTCTGCAAGCTTGTTTTCAAGGATTCCGAGTGTTAGCTTCGTTCCGTAAACTGGCACATTCATATTTTTAAGGAAATAGGGAAGTGAGCCGATATGGTCCTCGTGTCCGTGTGTTAAAAATACGCCACGCACCTTTTCAATATTGTTTTGTATGTGTGTGAAATCTGGAATAACTAGGTCAACACCAAGCATATCGTCATTTGGAAATCCAATGCCACAGTCGACGATAATGATGTCGTTTTCACACTCGAAAGCTGTTATGTTTTTGCCGATTTCATTAAGTCCACCAAGGGAGTAAACCTTTACCTTTGGCAGGTTGACTCTTTTCTTTTGAAGGGAAGATTTTTGTCGCTTTTGTTGTGCTTTTTTAGCGTTTGGCTGTGCTGGCTTTTCCTTCACAAGCACTGCTTGAGATTTTTTGCTAGGCACACTAAAAGCCTTTTTCTCTCCTTTTTTAGAGGGTGAACCCCTTCTGTTTGTTTTTTTAGGGATGCTGTTTTTCTCTGCATCGCTTCTTGTTTTTGCTTTCATAAGCCTCCTAACCCGTGCAAAAGCACGAAAAAGCACCGTCACAAGGTGGCGGTTTTTATGAAGATGCGTATTCCGACCCCGCATCTTTTTTGTTTAAACGATCTAAATATTGTTAATGTTATTTTAACATATTTTGTCTTTATAGTCAAGAGATATTTATTTGATAAAAAACGACACAAAAAAGGCGATTCCTATTCCCACAAAAATTCCACCCAAAAAGAGAAGAATGGTTTTCCAAATAGGTAAGCGCGACTTCTTTTTGGGCATTCTTTTTAAATGCTCCGCACCGAAAATTATCCTTTCTGCCTCTTCTAATATATCTCCCTCGTTTAATGTATACAAATCATCCTTCATAACAAGATATGCTTGTTCAAAGTATTTGCTTTTTGTACTTTCTAAAAATATGATTTTTTTCTCGCAGCCCTTAATCATAATCAACTCCTGTTTTCTATGATTATTGCCATAAAATTAAATCATATTCAAAAAAATTCTGGATACAAAGCAGGAGACAAACACACATAAAAAAGAAACAAAAAGTGCAATCGGTAAAGCATGTCTTGTCTTAGTGATTTTTGTGGTTGAAAAATATGTGCAAATTACGTAAATTACAGTGTCGGAGGATGCCATAATAACCGATGCACATATGCCTATAAACGAGTCAGGGCTGTATTTTGAGATAAGGTTTTCAAAGTAGGCAAGAGAGGCGCTTCCTGAAAACGGACGCAAAATAATCAAGGAAAAAAGAGCAGACGGAACACCGATTTTGTCAAAAAAAGGAGCAAGAAGGGCGCTTATCATTCGTTCAGCCCCCGATGAAATGAACATAGAAACAGAGATAATAAGAGCACACATTGAGGGGAGAAGAGCGAAAGAGCTTTTTATTCCGTTTTTTGCACCTCGAATAAAGCTTGAAAAGTAGTTTTTCTTCCCAAAAAGAATTATCAAAGCGACTAATACTACTACGCTTGGCAATACAAAAAACGAGATTTTTCTAACTATCTCCATTTATATTACCTATAATCCTTGAAAGTAGAATACCAGCAAGCATACATATACCAGAAGAAACCCAAACTGGAATCATTATTTCATAAGTAATTGACGCACCGTTCGAAAGACGAATACCAATTATCGTGGTGGGGATTAAGCAAAAGCAGGCACAGCCTATAATAGCAAGAGTTATCATATCGTTTGATGCCTTTTCGCTTTTCCGTCCTTCGTTTAGCTTTTCAATGGCATTTATGGCTAACGGGGTGGTGGCATTAGATAACCCTAAAAGATTTGCACTTATACAAGCAGTAATTTCCTCCGTTGCTTTATCCTCTTTAAAAGCCTTAGGAAATATAAATTTAAGTATCGGCTTTAAGATTTTTGAAAGCTTCGAAATTACACCTGCATCCTTTAGAACCTCCATAACACCATTCCAAAAAATCATAATGCCAAGCAAGGAAAAAACAATAGTAACGCTTTTGCTAGCACCCTCTAAAATTCCTAAACTCAATTCTTCCATATTTCCACAAAAAATTGCAAAAACGATAGAAACTAGGCAAAGAATGCCAAAGCACTTACCAATCATAATATCTCCCAAACAATCTAAAAAATAGCTTTTTTGTAAAAAAATGTAAATTTCAATTGACGAAATTCCTTGTATATGATAGAATAATATCAACAAACAAAAGAAAAGGAGATATTTATATGAAATCTACAGGAATAGTAAGAAAAATGGACGAGCTTGGCAGAATAGTTTTGCCAATTGAACTACGTAGCAAGCTTGAAATTGGACCTAAGGATCCAATAGAAATTTTCACCGATGGAGATAAAATAATCCTAAAAAAATATCAACCTTGCTGTATTTTATGCGGTAATACAAGCGATAATGTGTTAATGAACGAAAAAAGAGTATGCAAAAAATGCATAGAAAAGCTCAACGTTTTAATGTAAGAGAAGGACAATATCTATGGAAAAGCTTTTACAATACAATACCCCTGCAACCATATTTGAGGAGGCATTGCCGATAGGCAACGGCTCTCTCGGAGCTATGATTTATTCCGATACAGCGCTTGATAAAATCCCACTAAACCACGACACCTTGTGGTCTGGAAAGCCTGGTCAATTCTTAGTTGATGGCGCAAAGCAGTCATTTGAAAAGGCACAAAAGCTAGTGGAAGAAGGAAAATATCACGACGCACAGGTTGAGCTCGAAAAGAATTTTACAGGTATGTGGCTAAATTCATACCTTATGCTCGGTGAGCTTTACATAAAGTATAAAAATCAAGGCGAAGTAACAAATTACAAAAGAACCCTCGACCTTGAAAAATCAATAGTTACTGTAAGCTACACTCAAAATGGTATCGATTTTACAAGAGAGTATTTTGTTTCTTACCCGGATAACTGCTTAATGGTAAATCTAAAATCATCTAAGCCGGCTTCATACGAGCTATATGGTGGTCACGTTGGAAAATCACACACAACAGCGGGAGATTCAATTCTATATTTCACATTTGAAAGCCCAACAACAATAGGACCAGAGTATGCCGCAAAGCAACGTCCAGTTACATATGACGGAGAGTCGGTAAAAGCAAGCGCAATGGCAAGAGTTTTGGCAGACGGTGAAATAGAGACAGAGGGCGATTCACTTATTGCTAACGATGTAACTGATTTGACAGTATATTTTTGCGCAGAAACAAGCTTTATTGATGTGTTTACTGCACCAAACAAGCCAACCTTTAAGCCTTGCCTTGATAGAATAGATGTGCTTATTAAAAAATCTTATGACGAAATAAAGCAAGCGCACATAGACGATGCTTCAAGCTTATTCAATAGGGTTCAAACAAACTTTGGGGGCAAGGTTAGCGAAAAAACAACCGATAGACGCTTAAAGGACGGCGACAAGGACCTCGGTATGTGTGAGCTACTTTTCAACTTTGGCAGATATCTTATAATTTCTGCATCAAGAAAGGGTAGCCGTGCAACAAATCTTCAAGGAATTTGGAACGATAAGTTCTATGCTCCTTGGTCATCAAACTATACAGTAAACATTAACCTAGAAATGAACTATTGGCCTGTTCTTATGTGCAATCTTGTTGAGTGTAATGAGCCAATAATTGACCTCATAAAAAGTGCAAGTATAAAGGGCAAGGAAACAGCTAAGGAATTTTATGGTGCACCTGGCTTTGTTTCTCACCACAATATGGACCTTTGGGCAAATACAACCCCAGTTGGAAATAAGGTTGTGGACTCCTCAAGATATGCATATTGGAATATGTCATCTGGATGGCTTTGCCGTCATCTTTATGAGCATTACGAATATACAGGTGATACTGAATTTTTAAAAAATGTCGCATATCCGATAATGAAGGAAAGCGCAATTTTCTATCTCTATATGTTAAAAGAGAAGGACGGAAAATACATAATGACGCCATCAACCTCGCCTGAAAATGGTGTAATTATCAATGGACAAAAGGTGTTTACCCTTCCTTATGCAACAATGACACAGTCAATTATCGAGGATTTATTTAAGAACATATCAAAAGCTGCTGAAATTCTTAATATCAATGATGATTTTGTTAAGGAAATAAACGAGAAAAAGGATAAGGTAGGCATCTACAAAATCGGCTCACAAGGACAGCTTCTTGAATATGACAAGGAGTACGAGGAGGAGGACGTTCACCATAGACACGTTTCCCACCTATATGCACTATACCCAGCTGATTTGATTACTACAGATAAAACAAAGGAATTGGCTGATGCTTGTCGCCAAACTCTTGAAATAAGAGGGGATGAAAGCACAGGTTGGAGCATGGGATGGAAGGTAAATCTTTGGGCAAGACTCAAGGATGGCGACCGCGCAATGAAGCTTGTAAAAACTCAGCTCACCTGCGTTGAGCCTAATAATCAAATCAATTACAGCACAGGTGGAGGAACATATCTAAATATGTTTGATGCGCATCCACCATTCCAAATCGACGGTAACTATGGCGTTTGTGCAGGAATCGCACAAATGTTCTTACAGTGCGAGGGTGGAAAAATAAAAATTCTTCCTGCATTGCCAAGCGAAATGAAGGAAGGATACATCAAGGGATTACTTGCTAAGGGCAATATCAAGGTTGATATTGAATGGGCAAATAATAAGCTTAAATCACTTAAATTAGTAACACCGATAAAGCAAACTGCTATAATAAATATTGACGGTATTGATACGACAATACAGCTTGATGCTGATGAAGAATATAGTATAATTGCTTAATCGGAGGTACATATGAAAAACTTGGGATATTATAACGGCAAAACAGGGCTTATTGAGGAAGTGACTGTTCCAATCACCGACAGGGCGTTTTACTTTGGAGACGGGGTTTACGACGCGGTAATGTGCCGAAATAATATCCCATATCTTTTGTATGAGCACGTGAATAGAATTTTTGATAATGCTGAGCTTTTGGGAATCACTCCACCTAAAACAAAGGAGGAATTAAAATACCTTATAACCGAGCTATGCCCGTTGGTTGACGGGGAAGAGAAGTTTGTTTATTTTCAAATTTCGCGTGGCAGTGGCATAAGAAATCACGAATTTACAAGCACAAAAGCAAATTTGTGTATAATGATAAAGCCACAAGAAATAAAAAATGTTTACGATAAGGTCGATATCTGCTCAGCAAATGATATAAGATTTCATATGTGCAACATAAAAACACTAAATCTTTTGCCAAGCGTTTTGTCAGCGCAGCATGCAAAGAATAATAAATGCGAGGAAACGGTTTTCGTACGCGATGGGTATATTACAGAGTGCTCCCACAGTAATATTTCTATTTTAAAGGATGGTAAGCTAATCACAGCCCCAGCTGACAACCATATATTGCCAGGGGTAACACGAGCACACTTAATACTAGCAGCAAAAAAACATGGAATAGAGGTGCGCGAGAAAAAATATACTCTAAACGACCTTTTAAGCGCAGACGAAATAATAGTAACAAGCTCATCAAAAATGGCAAAGGGCGTCAAAAAGGTAGACTCCAAAAATGTGGGTGGAAAGGATGAAAAGACCTTAAAGCTCTTGCAGGAGGAGATTTATGGAGATTACATAAAAGCAACCTCGCAAATTAAAAAAATCGGCTCTTTTTGAGCCGATTTTTTAGTAATAAAACGCATGATTTCCAATTTGCGCATAAAATGGCCTATTTCTGCTTACCCAACTGTTTGGGGCAGTTTTAGGATTGACAAAGTAAAGAATTTGAGTGCTTTCTCTGTATCCCTCAAGACAAATTTTAGCGGCAATTACACTTTCGTTGTTTGCACTTCGATAAATGCTTCCATTCGAAACTGGACTAAATTGCACACCGTTTTTTCTATCAAAAATTACGCTATAAATGGTGTTAGGAAAATACGGTGAACGAACTCTATTTAGTATTACACTACCTACTGCTGTTTTTCCTCGTAGTATTTCGCCGCCACTCTCTGCGTTTATGATTTTTGAAAGCCAATAAACCTCGTCACTATTATAGAATTTATCGCCTGATAAAATTCCACCACTACCTCTAGTGATATTAAAAGAGGATGTACTATTGGAC
>JAZNFR010000213.1:0-2768 GCA_045576055.1 Eubacteriales bacterium | reverse complement strand
CAAGCTGTGTAAATACATACTTGCCATTTTCGTCGCAGGTTACGTTTGAAACGAGAACATATTCTCCATTTTGATATTTATAAAGCTCGATTTGTGCGCCAGGATTGATTTCGTTTTCGATAACCACCTCAACCCCGTAGTCAGCCTTTGTTTCAGCAAAGGTAATCTTTGATTCAATATCCAAAGCCTCATCCTTTACAGAGGATGCAAAGCAAATAACAACTGTGTCGCCTGCGTTTACAGACTTTTTATTTGGGTTTCCATTGATAGTGATATATGCGTTTTCTGTTTCGCTAGATACTCTTACAGTACCTGCCTTGTCAGCAACAAATGAATAATAAACTGCACCATTTGCGCCAACCTTAACGGTTAATGAATACTCATTTACTAAATCGTTCACATCAATTTCGTATGGTGTTGCCTTTGAGCCAGGACGGTAAACCTTGCCTGTTACTGTCTCACCAGCCTCGTTTGTTGTTGAAACCTTAATTTTAGCATCAGCCTTTAATTCTAGTGTTATTTTTCCATCAACTGGTGAAATTGCTTTACCATTATATAAAACACTTGCTGTTGCTGATTCAATTTCAATCACCTTGCCATTAGAATCGGGAATGCTATACCAAATAGCACCGTCCTTTTCAAGTGTTACATTGATATTGCCTGGCAAAAAGATTGCTGAATTTCTTGATGTACCAGCTACATCGCTTGACAAAACCAACTCACCAACGGTTTTACCGTTCTTTGCAAATTCTAGGACATTAGATGATTTGCCATCCTTTGAATCCACAACTGCGTAATATTTGCCGTTTTTAGCTTGTAATTTTACCTCGCCATTTTCAGCTGTTATGCCTTCTATAACAAGATTCAAGTCCTCGTCATATAGTAAAACGTTAACATCCTTTTGAGGTGCATTTTCTGCATCCTTTACAGTCAATGTATAGTCAATATTTTCTCCACTAATATTGAACCAAACCTTAACGCTTTTGCCGTTTTCAAAGTCGATGCTTTCACCATTCATAGGGGTAATGGCAGCATTTCCATCATTATGCTTAACTCTTGCTGTATACTTGCCTGGCTCAACAATAAATGTCGCCTTACCGTCAGCCTCGGTAACAAAGCTTTCAACAACCTCGCCATTTTCACTTAGAAGCTCCACTAAAATTCCAGGAACGAAATTACTAAGGTGGTCAACGGCTGTTATAGTATAGGTTTCGAGCTTTTTAATTTCAACAACAACCTTTGTTTTTCCATCAGGAAAAGGGATTTTCTCCGTTGGCATTACATATCCATCAGGAACTGAGTTTATTTGTACCTTAAAGCTTTCAACCGAGCCAAATTCGTATTTTGCCACACCCTCAGCATCTGTTATAGCAGTTGGCAAACAGAAGAAATCGTTACATATTTGGAGGTTAACGCCCTCTATTGGATTACCAAATTGGTCTTGAACATAAACGAAATAGTAAACTATTTCTTCTTCATCAGTTTCTGTTTCAGTTTCAGTTTCAGTTTCTGTTTCACTGGTTTTTTCTGATTCTGTATCGCTTGGCTTTTCAGTATCAGTATTTGATTCTTGGCTATCAGTGTCTGAAGCCGCTGGCTTTTCTATATCCGTATTAGTGTCGATGTTAACATTCACGTTACAGGAAGCAAACACAAGAGTCATACTAAAAACGAAAGCTGCTATTAGTAAAATTGCAAATATTTTTTTCATTTTTTCCTCCTATTATTTAAAATCTTACTCTTAGACACAACTATTATATCATTAAAGAATATATTTTGCAATATTTTTATTATAGAAAAAAAGAGCCAATTTTTTGGCTCTTTATTTTTATATACTAGTTACGTATGTGAAAGAAACATCAAGTCTTTCTTCTGTTGTATTTAAAAGCTCAAATTCAATAGAAGATGTTACAACCTCTTCCCCTGTTTCCTCGTCAACGCTTGTTTTTTCAACGGGTGAAAGAACGATTTCTATTATACCATTCTCGTTGGCTACATATTCTTCACCATTCGCAATCACCTTTACCCCTTGAGCATTTAGAATTGTGAGGGTTGCTTTCCTTGCTTTTTGAGCTTGGAAATAAAGTGTTTCTCCACCATCTATGTTGACATGATATATTGATGGGTCAATGGTGTCATCAACTACAATTTTAGAATCCTCTGTTCCCTTTTCGTTTTCAACCAAATATGCACAAGCAAATAACCATGCGTTTTTCTCCGGAACGTCTATTTTTTCGCCCTCTATAACATTGTTATTTTTGTCAACTGTATCGGGATGCTTGAAAATATTTTCTGCTCCGTGCCATTCTTTTTGCTCTACTATGTTTTTAATTGCATACTCAAGCTCCTTAGTTAGAGGTGTAACGCCTGCAGCATCGCACTTTTCGGCGTATTTTTTAAACATATCATTGTAGACCTCTTCTCTTAGTGGAGTTCCATTTTCATCCGTGAAAATTTTAAAGAGCTTTGAGGTTTCACACATTGTAACAAATGATGCAATATATCTACTCGATACTGCGATTTTCACAAGAACGATAGGACCATTTTTGCTTCCTAAATGATAAAATCCATCCTCTTCGCTATACACAACCGTTAAATTTTCATCAGTAATGTCGAGTTCAATAATATCGGCATTTAAATAGTTATATTCGACGACTTTTTTGGGGACCTCTTTAGCCACGTAATCAAGCTTTTGAATTTCCTTTGCAGGTTCGCCTACGCGTTCAATAGTAAGAAAGCAGCTGTCGGTTGCTAATGATTTTACACCT
>JAZNFR010000212.1:0-3625 GCA_045576055.1 Eubacteriales bacterium | reverse complement strand
TAGAAAATGTTAGAAAAATAAGTCACTTTTTTGGTTTACCACAAGATGTTGTGGAAAAGTGAGGAAAAAGGTATGAAAATCGGAATTTTGGGCTTTGGTTCAATGGGCAAAACTCATCTGTATTCTATAAAGAACATCCCCTTTTTCTTTGATACAAAAATCAAGTGTGAGGTTTCGGCTGTTTGCACAAAAAACATAGAAAATGCAAAAAAAGCATCCGAGCGATTTGATATTCCATATTTTACAAATAACGAGGACGATATTATCTATAATGATGAAATAGATATTGTCGATATCTGTACGCCTAATATTTACCATTATGAAACTGCCAAAAAAGCAATCTTGGCTGGAAAGCACGTCTATTGCGAAAAGCCACTTGCAGTAACCTATGAGGAAGCTAAGGAGCTAGCAGTATTGGCAAAAGAAAAGGGCGTTATATGTGGTATTGTATTTAATAATCGCTTCTTGTCTCCAATACTTAAGGCTAAAGAGCTGGTAAGCGAGGACAAGCTTGGAAAAATTTTATCATTCAGCATAAAGTATTTGCATTCAAGCGCACTCGATACACAAAAAAAGGCAGGCTGGAAGCAGGACAAGGACATTTGTGGTGGTGGGGTTCTTTTCGACCTTGGCTCACACGCAGTTGACCTAATTTATCATTTGTGTGGTGAATTTGACTTGGTTCTTGGTAAAAGCCAAATTGCTTACCCTGTGCGCACGGGTATAAATGGTGATAGCTGGCAAACAAATGCAGATGAAGCCTTTTATATGCTCGCAACCCTTAAAAATGGAGCACACGGTACAATAGAGGTTTCAAAAATCACAACTGGCGCAAATGACGATTTACGCTTTGAAATTCACGGTGAAAAGGGCTCAATCTCCTTTGATTTAATGCAACCGAATTATCTTGAATATTACGATGCTACATTGCCAGACGGCACACTTGGCACACGTGGATATACAAAAATTGAGTGTGTTAATCGCTACCCACAACCGGGTGGAATTTTCCCAGGGGTTAAGGCTCCTATTGGCTGGCTAAGAGGACATATCGGCTCGTACTTTGAGTTTGTCTCAGCTGTTGAAAATAAAAAACAGTTTACCCCATCACTTGATGACGGCGCATATGTTCAAAAGGTGCTTGAGGCAGCCTATAATTCCGACAAAAACGGTGTATGGGAGAAATGCTGATATGAAGATAATAGGACTATGTGGCTCAAGTGGGTCTGGCAAGGGCTATGTTGCGAAGAAATTTTCAAAATATGGCATTCCTACAATAGATACAGACCTTGTATATAGAGAAACCACTACAAAAAAGGATACGCCTTGCCTTGACGCCTTGGCAAAGGAATTTGGCGCTCAAATTTTAGATGAAAACGGTGGGCTTGATAGAAAAGCTCTTGCCACAATAGTTTTTGAGGGTGAGGGTGCAAAAGAACGACTTGAAAAGCTCAATAAAATCGCCCATCACTATATAAAAATAGATACTGAAAATTTAATAAAGCAGTATGAAAGCGAAGGCAAAAAGGCAGTTATAATTGATGCCCCTGTGCTTTTTGAGAGTGGCTTTGATAAAATGTGTGATTTTACAATTTGTGTTATAGCCCCTTTTGAAATGAAACTTGAAAGAATCATAAACCGCGACAGCATCAGCAAAGAAAAGGCGCTCGCAAGACTTAACAGTCAACTTTCCGACAAGGAGCTAAAAAAGCTTTCAACATATTATATTGACAATTCAAATATTGAGTTAGAAGCTCAAATTGAGAATATATTAGTAAATGAAAAAATAATCACAAAGGAGTAAATATATGAAAAAGAACGTAAAAAAGGTTGACAAAAACGAAGAGTTGAAGGACCTAAAGAAAAAGCTATTTTATAAAAAGGAAAACGTTTACGATAATCGTACAAAAAAAGCAGCTAAGGAAACAGAAAGATATGCTAAGGGCTATATGAAGTTCCTTGACAATGCAAAAACAGAGCGTGAGGCAGTACGTGAGGGCATTAAAATGCTTGAGGCAAATGGCTTTGTACCATATACTCTCGGTGGCGAAATTGTAAAGGGTGGTAAATACTACTACAACAACCGTGACAAGAGCTTGTTTGCTTTCGTTGCAGGTACTGAAGATATCGAAAATGGTATCAGAATTTGCGCTGCTCATATCGACTCCCCACGTCTTGACCTAAAGCAGCACCCACTCTTTGAAAACGAGGGCTTTGCTTACCTAAAGACACACTATTATGGTGGAATTAGAAAATATCAATGGGTTACAATTCCACTTGCACTCCACGGCGTTGTAACAACAATGGATGGACAAAATGTTGAAATCACAATCGGTGAGGATGAGGGCGACCCAATCTTCTGCATTACCGATTTGCTCCCACACTTAGCAAGAGAGCAATCACAAAGACCCCTCGGCACAGCTATTACAGGTGAGGGACTTAACCTTCTTATCGGCTCTGAGCCAATTGATGGCGATATCGATGAAAAGGTTAAATTCAATATGCTCAAGATTCTCAACGAGAAGTATGGAATTACAGAGAGCGATTTTGTAAGTGCTGAGCTTACAGCAACTCCTGCTGGAAAGGCAAGAGACCTCGGACTTGACCGTTCAATGATTGGCGCATATGGTCACGATGACAGAGTTTGCGCATACCCATCACTCACAGCAATTATAGAAAATAAGGACAGTGAGCACACAATTATGTGCGTTCTTGCTGATAAAGAGGAAATCGGTTCAGAGGGCGTTAGTGGTATGAGATGCCGTCTAATCGTTGACCTTATCGAAGAAATTTCCAAGAACCTCGGTGGTAACCCTAACGTAGTAAGAGCAAATTCAATGTGCTTATCCGCTGACGTTAGCGCAGGCTATGACCCAATGTATCCAGAGGTTTACGAAAAGAGAAATAGCGCAATAGTTAACTGTGGCGTTGTTATGAATAAGTACACAGGTGGCGGTGGAAAGAGCTCCACAAACGATGCAAGCGCTGAGTATGTTGGCAAGATTAGAAAAATCTTCCACGATGCAAAAATCGTATGGCAAACAGCAGAGCTTGGCAAAATTGACGTTGGTGGCGGTGGAACAGTTGCTATGTACATAGCAAACCACAATATAAACACAGTTGACCTCGGCGTTCCTGTGCTCTCAATGCACGCACCAATGGAGGTTATCTCAAAGAATGACCTATATGAAACACACAAGGCACTTTGTGCTTTCTGCAAATAATTGGAGGACATTATGGATATTATAAAAGAGCTTCGTGATTTTGGACTTGTTCCAGTTATTAAAATTACAAAGGTAGAAAATGCACTTCCACTTGCAAAGGCATTAGCCGCTGGTGGACTCAACTGTGCAGAAATTACATTCCGTACTGAATGTGCAGCAGAGGCAATTGCAGTTATTACAAAGGAAATGCCTGATATGCTTGTTGGTGCTGGAACTGTTTTAACGCCAGAGCAGGCAGACAAGGCTATTGAGGCTGGCTCAAAGTTTATCGTTAGCCCTGGCTTTAACCCAAGAGTTGTTAAGCACTGCCTTGAAAAGGGTATTCCTGTTCTTCCAGGATGTGCAACTCCTTCGGAGGTTGAGGCAGCTATGGAGCTTGGCTTAAAGGCTGTTAAATTCTTCCC
>JAZNFR010000211.1:0-4775 GCA_045576055.1 Eubacteriales bacterium | reverse complement strand
CGACCTACACCCTTAGCAGGGGCGCCTCTTCGGCCACTTGAGTACATCTCCAAAAAATGTACGCAACCAAGGTTGCACAAACCGCCGTTTCGTAGTTTGCTATTAGATTATACACAATTTTACCCACCTTGTCAATAGTTTTTTCTTTTTATTTTCTTTTGTGGTCGACCAAATTCGCAAAAAAAGTGGAAAAATTCGATTTTTATATAATAAAATTATATAAATCGCTTTACACGGTATACCCTTTATGCTATACTTTAGGTGTAATTCTTTTTGGGAGGTGCGTTTATGAAATATACCTACAAGGACAAGCCACTAAAGGTGTTTGGCGTGCCTAATATTGAAAAAACAGGTGTTTTTGAACGACTACCAAGGGAAGTAAGGGAGAAGCTCCCATCACTTGAATTTTTGGGCAGACGTACCCCTGGTGCGCGCCTAGGCTTTAGAACCGACGCACCAAGCTTTACTGTTAGAATAGCGTTTGAAACCTTGTCGGCTGACATTGGTCTTTCAATTTATTCCTGCCAAAGCGCAAACGTTTATTTGGGTGAACGTAAAAATTCAAGATTTCTAGGACTTGTCAACCCACCAAATTATGAAACAAAAGAGTTTGAAAAAACATTTAATAAGGCAGAGGGTATGGAGGAAATTACCATTTGGCTCCCTCGCAATGAGATAATTTCAAATGTGGAAATTGAAATCCCAAATGGATATAGGGTAGAGGAACCGACCCCTTATAAATATTCCACACCTGCAATTTATTATGGCTCATCAATTACCGAGGAGGCAGCAGCTGCCAATCAATGTGCAAGCTACAACGCATTAATTTCAAGACACCTAGATCTTGATTACTATAATTTTGGCTTTTCTGGAAGCTGCAAGGGCGAAATTGAAATGGCAGACTTTATAAACACACTTGATTTTTCAGTTTTTATTTATGATTATGACCATAATGCACCAACTCCCGAGCATCTAGAGCAAACGCATGAGCCGTTTTATAAAAAAATCAGAGAGAAAAATCCAAGTGTGCCGATTGTGATGCTAACCCGCCCAACAGCTACATTTGATAAGGACGCACGTATGCGTCGCGACATTGTAAAGAAAACATATGAAAACGCACTAAAAAATGGCGACAAAAATGTTTATTTTGTAGATGGTGAGGACTTTTTCAAGGACTTTGATGATAAAGAGGTTTGCTTTACCGACACCATCCATCCAACCGATCTTGGATTTTATAAAATGGCAGAAAAAATCGAACCAGTAATTAAAAAAGCTCTTAATATAGACTGATTAAGGAGAAAAAATGATAAAGGTACAACCAAGAGTTCGGGCAATTGCCTGGCTCCTTTCACTTGCTTACTTTGCAAGCTATGTGATGCGAATTAATTTCTCGGTTGTTATTGCAGAGGTTTGTCAGGACCTTGGCAAGGAGAAGGACGAAATTGCATTCATTTTAACAGCACTTACAATAACGTACGGTCTTGGGCAAATTCTTTGCGGTGTCCTTGGCGACAAAATCAAGCCAAGGGTGATGCTCACAGGAGGTCTTGCCTTAGCAATTGCATGTAACATTGCAATGTTCTTTACAACCCATAACGTAGTTTTAATGGCAGTAATATGGGGCATAAACGGCTTTGCCCACTCAATGTTCTGGCCACCTATAGTAAAGCTTATGGCAATGCATTTAAACGAGGTTGAATATTCTTACGCTTCGGTTAGAGTTACCTGGGGCTCGTCTATTGCAACAATTCTTCTTTATTTGACCTGTCCGTTCCTTCTTTTTATTATGAGATGGAACACAATTATGCTTTTGTGTGCGCTCATTGGCACCGTTATAATGGTTGCTTGGATTATTCTTTGTCCTAAGCTCTTTAAGGAAACAAATGAAGAAAAGAGAAGCTTGGTTTCTAAAGAAACAAACGCGATAAAGCCACCAAAATACATATTCTTTCCGCTTGCGCTTGTTATGCTTGCTATAATCATGCAGGGCGCGCTTCGTGACGGCGTGACTGCTTGGATGCCATCTTATCTTGTCGATACGTTTTCTATTCCAACCAAATGGTCAATTTTGATAACCGTTGTGCTTGCCATTTTCAGTATGATAAGCTTTACAGTGTTTGACTATATAAACAGACGCTTCTTTAATAACGAGGTTTTGTGTGCCGGCTTTATTTTTGGACTTGCCACAATATCGTCAATAGCGCTTTTTGTGAGCAATTTGATCGGCATAGCAATCCCGTCAATTATACTTATGTCAATTTTGGTCGCTTGTATGCACGGCACAAACCTAATGCTAATAGCTATAGCTCCTAAGCGCTTTAAAAAAAGCGGCAAGGTGTCAACCTATTCGGGCATTATGAACGCGTGCACGTATGTAGGCGCGGCAATATCAACATACGCATTTGCAGCTATTGCAACAGCGCACGGCTGGGGCGTAACCATAGGAATTTGGATAGGTGTTGCGTTTATTGGATGCGCACTTTGCTTTATAGCGCTTCCTAAGTGGAAAAAATTCAAGAATGAATACGATAGAGAGGAATAAATAAAATGAAAGCTCAAGAAATTTTAAACCAAATGACACTTGACGAAAAGATTTATCATCTTGTTCAAATGACAACAATGACTTATTTGAAGGCTGACGGCACTGACATTATGACCGGTCCTAACAGCAAGATGTATCTCGACAAGGAATATATTTATGAGGTTGGTACGCTTCTAAACCTTGTTGGCGCTCAAACAATGATTGACGCCTTAACAAACTTCTTAAACGGTAGTAAAAAGAAAATTCCACCTGTGTTTATGCAGGACGTTATTCACGGACATAGAACTCTTTATCCTGTAAACCTCGGTGTTGCGGCTTCATTTGACCGCAAGCTCGCTCACGACCTTGCCCAAATGGCGGCAAAGGAAGCAAGTCTTGATGGTGTTAGCGTAGCGTTTGCTCCAATGGTTGACCTCGTTCGCGACCCAAGGTGGGGACGCGTTATGGAATCAAGCGGTGAGGATCCATATCTAAACGGAGAAATGGCAGCTGCAACAGTAAAGGGCTTCCAAGGGAATATGGGCAAATATAATGTTGCCGCTTGTGTTAAGCACTATGCCGCATACGGTGCAGCTGAGGCAGGACGTGACTATAACACAGTTGACATGAGCGAAAGAACCTTAAGACAATACTACTTGCCACCATACAAGGCGGCAGTTGATGCAGGCGTAAAAATGGTAATGACCGCATTTAATATCGTTGATGGCGTTCCTTGCTCAGGCAACAAATGGCTCGTTAAGGACATTTTGCGTGATGAGTGGGGCTTTAACGGTGTAGTTATCAGTGACTATAGTGCAATTGAAGAAATGGTTAAGCACGGTAGCTGCCAAGATAGAAAAGAATGTGCATACCAAGCAATGGAAGCAACAGAGGACATTGAAATGATGTCACCTTGCTATGCACACCACCTAAAGGAATTAATCGACGAGGGCAAGATAACAGTTAAGCAGGTCGACGATGCTGTTTTAAGAATCCTCAACCTTAAAGAGGAGCTTGGCGTATTTGACAATCCTTACCGTTCAGTTAACGTTGAGGAAGCGGCAAGAGTTCAAGTAGGACCAGAGCATAGAGCCCTTGCAAGATACGGTGCAGAACAGAGCGCAGTTCTCTTAAAGAACAACGGCATTTTGCCACTCTCAAAGGACGTAAAGAGTGTTGCACTTATCGGCCCTAACGCAAATACAGGCGCAATACACGGCAACTGGCCATGTGGCGGTAAGATTGATGAAACCATCACAGTTCTTGAAGGATTTAAGAACATTATCGGTGACAGAGTTAAGTACGCACCCGGATGCGATATTGCCTATACTTCAACAGACGAATCTATGATTGACGAGGCAGTTAAGTTAGCAAGCGAGTGCGAGGCTGTAGTTATTTGCCTTGGCGAGCATCAAGATTACTCAGGTGAGGGTGACAGCCGTGTAAACATCGAGTTACCTGACGTTCAATATAAGCTCCTTGAAAGAGTTTTAGAGGTTAATAAAAACGTAGTAGTTGCACTATTTTCAGGCAGACCTATGGTTATTTCCAAGCTCGACGAGCTTGCTCCTGCTATACTTGATATGTGGATGCCAGGAACAGAAGCAGGCAACGCTTGTGCTAACCTTATTTTTGCAAACGCAGTACCGTCAGGTAAGATTACTATGACATTCCCACGTGCGCTTGGTCAAGTTCCGATTTACTATAACCAATATAGAACAGGCAGACCAAAGCTCGAGGAGGATGACTTCAATCGCGTTCGCTTCACATCATCCTATCTTGATAGCGCAAATAGTCCACTTTACCCATTCGGCTATGGTCTATCATATACCACCTTTGAGTACAGCGACTTCAAGCTTAGTGCAAGCACAATGAAGCGCGACGAAACACTTACAGCCTCCGTTAAGGTTAAAAACGTAGGCAAATATAAGGCAAAGGAAGCAGTTCAATTCTATATCCGCGACGTTGTCGGCTCAGTTGTAAGACCTATGAAGGAACTCAAAGGCTTTGAGAAAATCGAGCTCGACATTGGCGAAGAAAAGACAGTTTCCTTCGAAATCAACGAAGAAATGCTCAAATTCTGGAACAAGGATATGGACTTCGTTGCCGAAAACGGCAAATTTGAGGTATTTATCGGCAAGGATTCTAGATGCAAGCCGTTTGCAAGCTTTGAGCTAGTGTAAAGCAACATAAAATATAACTAAAACAAAAGAGACACTGAAAATCAGTGTCTCTTTTACAAGTCGGAGGCCAA
>JAZNFR010000210.1:0-4628 GCA_045576055.1 Eubacteriales bacterium | reverse complement strand
GTTAAAAGTCAAAGGTTTTCTTTGTTTTTCTATTATATAATAAAAACGAATAATTGTCAAGATGGAGGCGTCTAATGAAATATTTTTTAGAAGAAGAGAGCAAAATACCCGAGATTTTCGATGTTGATGTTTTAGTTTGTGGAGGTGGTCCTGCCGGAATCGGTGCGGCTATTCGTGCGGCGCGTGAAGGTGTTTCTGTTATGGTTGTTGAATCTCAGGGCTGTCTTGGCGGTATTGCAACAGCGGGCATGATGTCGCACTGGGGCGGTCGTTCCTCCAGTAAGGTTATGCAAGAAATTTTCGAGCTTACCTATGAAAAAGCCAAGGATGTTGGCTGGGCACACGAAAATTGGTGTGGACATGACGCAATATATCACGATATACAAAAAATTATCCTTGAGGAAATGTTTTTAAAGGAAGATATCAGGGTTTTATACTACACCTGGGTTTGTAAGGCGGTAGTTGAAAATGGCGCTATTATTGGTGTTATTGTAGAAAACAAGAGTGGGCGCGGCTTTATAAGAGCCAAGCGCGTAGTTGATTCAACAGGCGACGGTGATGTTGCAGCTTCCGCCGGTGTTCCCTACTTTAAGGGTCGTGAGTCTGATGGAAAAATGCAGCCCTGCACTATTATGTTTAAAATAGGTGGCGTTGATTATGAAAAGGCTGTTTTTCCGCCGTCGTTTGAAACCACAATAGAGCTTCCAAAGGGCGAAATCCAATCTCTTGGCAAGAAGCATTTGCCCTTCCCTGCGGGGCACGTGCTTTTATATACTCAGCCAACCCCAAACACAGTTTGCTGTAATATGACAAACGCAATTGAAATTGACGGTACAGATGCCGAAAGCTTGACCAAGGGTGTGTTTACCTGCCACTCACAAATTATACCTATTATTAAGTTTCTACGTGAGTATGTTCCGGGGTATGAAAAATGCTGGCTTATGAGCGTTGCTCCCTTAATTGGAATTCGTGAAACTCGCCATTTTGATGGAATTGAGTCTCTTTCTAAGGACGACATATTAGAGGCGAAATACTACGAAAATTGGGTGGTAAGACGCGCACACTTCAATTTCGACGTTCATAATCTTACAGGCGCAAGCCTTGATAAAACGGGTATTCAGCACGAGTGGAAGCAACAAAATGACTACACAATTCCTTATGGCTGCTTGCTACCTAAAAATGTCGAGGGGCTACTCCTCTCCGGCAGAAACATAAGCGGCTCACATATGGCGCACTCAAACTTCAGAATTATGTCTGTTTGTATTGCGCTTGGCGAAGCGGCAGGCACAGCGGCGGCACTTTCTGTTAAGCAAAATAAAAAATTAATTGATGTTGATGTCAAAGAAATTCAAAATATCGTTGGCGAATAAAATTTATATAGGAGAAAAAATATGAAAACAAGCTTCAAATTACTATTTACCCTGGCTTTAATCATTTCATCTTTGTTTATTCTCACAATTGCATCTTCTGCCGCTACCCTAACAGTAGGTGGAGCGAGCTCAGACTATGCAACCTTTGCCGAGGCAGAGGCTGCGGCGCAAAACGGCGATACCATCGTCGTTGAAGCTGATATTACAAGTGATATCAACTTAACAAAGAACAAATCTCTTGAAATTGTTTTGAAGGCCGATTTGCTCGGTGGCTTACGTGTTTCCTACGCAACCGCAAATGAGGTTAACCTAACAATTCGCACCGAAGGAAAGGGCGACAGAACCATTTATTTTAAAAAGAACAACGATTCCTCGCAAGGTGCTTTCGGTGGTGGCTACGGCAACAATCTTTCAACAAAATATACTATTAATTTCTTTGGAACAGAGGACTCGTCTCTTGTCCTTGACGGAGCAAGCTTGGGATATGGTCTAAACAGTGCACTATCATCACTTACAGTAAACACAAGACACGTTGAAATTAAGAATTTTAAAACCGGCAACTCTCAACCACTTTTAAAATGTAGTACGTTAAACGTATATGACGGCACAAAAATCTACGATAATACATCCTCCGGCTCGCTTATTGTAGCAAATACTATTAATCTATACAGTGGAGAGATTTATAACAACACCATAAACGGAAAAATAGTGTTTAACCTTAAAAACTTGTATATGTACGGTGGCTCTATCCACAATAACAGCCTTACATCAACAAGTGCAACAGCCTTTATAGTTTATGAATATGCAAACGAAAACGTTTATCGCTTCTTTGACGGCTCAATTTACAACAACTATATGCAAGTGGATAACTCCCCTGCTTTTATTTCAGCAAGTAAATGGAACGCAAAATCAATGATAAACCTATCTTGTGTTGGAGAGAACTACTATTATAGCTCAACAGATGACACAGTTGAGCCCACGGTTGTGAAGAATTTTAACAACTTATCTTACGGAGACATCAGCTATTCTGTTATTTTCAAGGCAAAGGACGGCACACTTCTTTCTGCGTATGCAATGCACAAGGGCCCTTACGCTACAAGCTACTCATTGGTTGACAAGGGCGGCAACGCTGTAAGTGCTATTACTGTTCCCGAGGGATATATTTGGGCAAATGCATATGCAAATTGCCAAGAGGCATCCGTAGATACAACTAAGCAAGGCACATACTACGTAATCGGAGACCACAAATACGATGATGATTTCGATTGCACAACCGCACTCTCTTGTGTAAAATGCGGTAATGTAACTATTGAAGCGCAAGAGCACGCTTTCGATGTTGTTATTTCATACTCAAAGGGCTACGCGCAAAACGGTGAAAAATTAACTGCTTGTACACACGACGGATGTGTTGCAGCAAACACAACAGAGCCAACCGAGCCACTTTTAGTTTCTCTAGGTTACTCAAAGGACACAACCTCTAATGCAATAGTTTTGGATATTGCTGCTAACAACAAAGCAATTGAGGAATACGAGGGCTTCCTTGGAACAAGCATATTATATGGTGTTGCAGTTGCGATGGCTGACAATGACGATAATACTGAAAACGACAAGCTATTTGACGAGAACTGTGTTGCTTACAAAAATGTAATAGCAATAAAATTCCCAGAAAACAACTATTCAAAAATCCAAACCAAGATTACAGGAATAGGCGAAGGCAATTATGATACCGCTTTACATTGCAGTGGGTACATTATCATAAATAACGAGATTACTTATATTAACGGAACCGAGTCAAATAACTACGCAATTAAAGTAACATACAATTCAATTCCCAACGAAGAATAATTTAAAAGAAACCGCAAAAAGCGGTTTCTTTTTAGATATAAGCCGTTTGGAAAAATATATTTGACAAAACATTTATTGTATTGTATAATGGACTATATTATGATTTAGGCTGGTAAACAAATGAAATCACTAACAAAAAAAGGATTTTTTGAATTTTTTAGATATGCAATTGTCGGGGGTATTGCCTCTGTTGCTGATATGGCAACTAACTATCTTTTATTATATTTCGTTTTCAAGGCTGACAAGGACAATACGCCTTTGGTTATTTTGTGTGTAGCGCTTGGCTTTTTAGTAGGACTTGTTATAAACTTTGTTCTTTCAAATATTTTTGTTTTCACAACCGACGAGCAAAAAAAGAAGGGCAAAACAGCAAAGGCGTTTTTTATTTCTTTTGCAGTTGCGCTTATCGGCTTTGGTCTTACCGAGGGCTTAACCCTGCTTGGCACTTTAGTAATTGGCGATGCAGGCATTTTCTATATTCTTCTAACCTGCTTTGTAAAATGCATTGTTCTGTTTTGGAACTACATTGGCAGAAAAATTTTTGTTTACAAAAATAAATAAAAAAACGGCGAAATCGCCGTTTTTTTATACTCTAAAGCAGTTGATTCCTCTGCCCTTTTTTGTTTACTTGAAATTTTGTAAGCTTATTAGAAAATGCTTTCAAAGAAGGAATTAAACGTGCCTTCCTTGCCGAAAATAGTGTTTCCGTTTTTGTCCGTATAGGAGCTTTCTCCACCATCAACAATTTCCGAGGAGGTCATAATATCAGTTACCTCAAGCTCAACAATTTCAATGCTTGGCTTAATATACTTTTTCATTGTTTATAATTTTATATAATTTGACATAACACCAATTATATGATACAATATAAATATAACATTTCATACTATATTTTAACAAAATAGTAGCACATTTTGACACGAAAGGAAGCGATTGAATTGAAAAGCAACATATATCATTCTCGAAAGCTGAACGCACACGTAAAATATACAGATGTAAATTATGGCGACATAGAATCATACGAATCGCCACTTGTTGTCAACATAGCAGGATGTATAAATACGCCATACAATCATCAAAACCTAAATAAAATCGGCAGAAATGACTATTATCTTATATATGTAATTAAAGGTGTTCTGAAAGGAAAAAATCCAGACGGGAAAGCAACGGTGAAGGCGGGAGAGCTTATGGTAATACCGCCCAAAAAATGGTATTGTATTGACTGCTATGCAGATGATACGGTGTATTTTTTCTGTGTGCATTTTACAGGGGCACAGGCTAAGGAAAAATTAAAAAAATACGGAATTTCCATATTTCCAAGTGTTAACAAGCTGAGTGCGGATAATCAAGTTCAAAAAAGATTTAAGTCGATTTTTGATGCTTTTTCTTTGGAGGATGAATACCTTAGCGAGG
>JAZNFR010000209.1:0-1537 GCA_045576055.1 Eubacteriales bacterium | reverse complement strand
AACGCTTCGTTTATCACAGATAGAGCCAAAATCAGACCAACCGAGAAAGCATTTTGATGAGGAATCACTTCTCGAGCTTTCTGATTCAATTAAACAACACGGCTTACTTCAACCTATTATCGTACGCGAAAGCGCACAAGGCTACTACCAAATCATCGCAGGTGAACGCAGATGGCGTGCATCCAAGCTTGCAGGGCTTTCAGAAATCCCCGCCATTATTATGCAAGCAGACGAATTAAAGGCAGCAGAGCTTGCTATTATTGAAAACATCCAAAGACAAGACTTGAATGCATACGAAGAAGCTGCAGCTTACAAATCACTTTTAGAGCAATACGGTCTTACGCAAGAAGAGGTTAGCGAAAGGGTTGGCAAATCGAGAAGTGCGGTTGCAAACTCTATGCGTTTGCTCGATTTACCAGATGACGTAATTGAAATGCTCAAAACAGGCGATATCTCAGCAGGTCACGCTCGCGCACTTTTAGGTCTTAAAAACAAGGATATTATCGTAGATACAGCAGAGCAAATCTTAGTTCGTTCACTTTCTGTGCGTGACACCGAGGCGCACGTTAAGAAATTAAACAAGGAATACGAAAAGGGACTTCTCCCTGCCGAGGAAAAAGAAGGCGAGGAAATTGAGGTTGACTACATAAAGGACCTCGAAAAGAGGGCAATGCACATCACAGGCAAGCGCGTAAAAATAAAGAACAAGGGCAAGGTTTCAACCGTGGAGATCGATTTCTACGGAAACGACGACCTTGAAGACATTCTTATCAAGCTTTGCGGCAAGGACATTATTGAAAGATGAACGCTCAAATGATACTATTCGCAGATGCAATCTACTCAATCCCTGTAAATCTCATTATATGGGCAATTTGCATAGGGGCAAATCTCGGCTTTTTGTATAGCTATTTTTCTAAGAACATTGTAGGCTCAGTCGTTCGCCGCTTGTTAGATACAAGCGCAACTGACGAGTTCAGCGCAAAGACGCTCGGCGAGCTTGGCTACGAAAGGTTCTCATTCTTTCACAAAGTTATATTAAAGGACACAAGCAACCTAAGAAGCATAATAAGCGTTGTCGGTGGCTCCATTCCGAAAGCTGAAAACGAGGAAGGAGTTATGGCACCAAGCTGGGGCGAGGCGCGTTTTTACATTCCCGAGTCAAAGCTTAGCCGCGCCAAGGCCGCATACGGCACACCGCAAAAATGGCTCTACATTCCGATTTTTGTTGTTTTGTCAACAATTATTTCTGCCATTATGGCTGTTGTAATGCCAATGCTTATCGAGGCGTTGCCGCTAATTTAATTAGCACTATATTATATAATATAAAAGGGACTGACGGTTGTCAGTCCCTTTTCTTACCCCAAAAGATTGTGCCTTGGGTATGTGGCGGTTGATTTAGGATTGTTCGTGCGTCACGGTGCGCCTTTCTGTATCTAAGAGGCTCATTTAAGTCGTTTTTGCCATGTTTACCGTTTACGGTGGCAAGATATACGTTTTAATTAGCCCCTGTGTTAAGGCGCCTGTGTTGGCCTCACAA
>JAZNFR010000208.1:0-4716 GCA_045576055.1 Eubacteriales bacterium | reverse complement strand
GGAAATTAAAGGGCGCAAATATCGTAAAAATCGAGTAAAATTAACCACAGGTTAATTCACGGTTCACAAAAAATTCATATATGAAAAACAAAAAACAGCCATAGCTTGGCTGTTTTTTGACTTAGTCAACAATATCTATTTCTTGTGGCTTTGAGATTTTTGTGCCATTTTCCTTTGATATTTCTACCGTTATAAAACCATAAGGAGTAGGCACCTCTATCCTTGCAAAATCAAGGGATAGTAGCGATGGGTTTAATCTTATTTTTTTAAAGGCTGGCTCTAAAATTTCAAGATTTAAAATCGCCATAGGAAGTGAGTAGAGTGGAGTTCCTCCCCACGCATGGGAATAGTCAAATTTATAGCTTGGCTCAGGTGGATAAAATCCCTCAACAAGACCCTTTGGACATTCCGTTATTGATTTTTTCCAAGCATCAAGAAGTGAAAGAGTATATTTTTCTCTTTCGTCGTTTCTTAATACTGCCTCAAGCCAAAAGTGCATAAAGTATGGCTGCACCTCGCCAAGCGAATCATCAGTAAAAATTTTTTCAAGAAGAATCTTAGATTCGTTCTTTTCTAATATTCCAAAGTAACAAGCAAGTATGTTTGCGTGCCTTCGGTAATACTTTTTCTTTACATTCTTGGGTAGATACTGATATATATATTCTTTTGGCGTTTCAGTATTTAGTCCTTCAAAGAAAAGACCTCTTTCCTTGTCATAAAGGTTAGATAAAATCGCGCCTTTAAGTGATGCCGCCTCGGACATGCAAGCTTTTGAAGATTCAGCCTTGCCAAGCACATCATAAATTTTTGCACCCGAAATTAAAGCGCCATATAAGAACATATTAAGACAGCTTTGCCCCAGCGCCTTAGGTGGGTGGTGGGTGGAAATTCCGTCAGGAAATAGCCAGTCAATAAACATATAGTCAGGTGGTGTCTCAACTAAGCCATTTTCACCCATATACCCTTTAAATCTATTAAACAGCAAGGAAAGTGCCTTTTCACATTTAATAAGCAAATCCTTGTTTCCACTTAGCATATAGTAGTCATAGAGCATATTTACATAAATCAAGCTGTATGTGGTGTGGAAAAGTCTGCCGTCGTTTTCCTCCATAGTTTTTGCAATGCGCAAAATATCAAATTCGCAAAGAGATAAATCCCCATAAGAAAACGTAGTCATTAGCATTTCAATGTAGTAGTCGCCAACACACGCAAGAGGCTCACAGTGCTTAGGACTATCTAGATGATGAGACTGACGGCAGTATTTTAAGGTATGCGCACAAACATCTAAAAGTGTGTTTAAATCCTTGTCGCTAACCTCAGCTTTTGCAAAGGTAGTAATCGGATAAAACGATGTATCGAATAAAACTTCAATCGTGGCATCACTATTTGATTCGTTGATAATTTCAATGTCAAGCCCACCAATTGATGAAAGCTCAAGGCTGTAATATTCGCCATCACCATCGAATTTGCAATATGAAAGAAAATATCTTTCCTCGCGTTCAAATGCGTTTATATTAACAGTAACAGGGCCATTTGCTTTTGATTTTACCTTTATGTATCCAGCGTAAACCTTGTCATATTCCTCGGTGGTCTTAAATGAAGTGTGTGCACCGACTTTATAGCTGTGCGCTTTGAATTTTTCCAGCTTACACGGTGGGATAGGTGCAACCTCGGCTGACCAAATATCGTTCTTTATTTCTGCCTTGACCTTAGCATCTATTTCAATTGTGGCATCATAGCATTTGGGCTTGTTATATGAGGAAAGATATGTAATATCCCAACTTGAATCCGTTCCAAACTCAAGCTTTTCGCCATTTTCAAAATGCGCAACACCATAAAGGTAAAATCCACCCTCACCGCGAGAATACTCGCAAAGATGGTAAGGCATCATACGGACAATGGCGAAAAAATTAAGATAAGATTCTTCAACGCTTATTTCAGTTTTAAATAAATAATAATCGTTTCTTTTTTTGCTGTTCCCTATAAAATCCCCACCAGAGTAGGCAGGACCACGTCCTATATCCTTGCCGTTACAGGTAAGATAAAAGGATGTGTCGCCCGAAAAAACAAGCTCAACTGACACAGGAACACGTCCAAAATCGTAAAGTCTTTTAAATGAGCAAACAGTGTAGTTACCATCGCTAATAGGCTCAAGCGAGTTATAAAAAGTAGCTTGATTATTTGGGTATTTATTCTTAGGTAGCCAAATCCAATTTCCCGCCATTTTTTCGTCCTTTCTTAGTTAAAACTTATAATAAGGTCACTCGCCTTATATGAAAAAAGCATACAAATTGTAGAGTAGAAGGTAATTTTAAAATCATTAAAAAGAAAGCCAGAAATGAAAATAATAATTAAATCAATAATTAAAATAATCATAGCAACTGAAAAAAAGGGCACTCTTTTCTTTATCATAAGCCCCAAAAAGTCAGACCCACCGCTTGAGCCACCGTATCTAATGATAAGTCCAACTCCAAGTCCAACCAAGGTGCCGCCGAAAATCGATGCAATAAGTACACCGGCTTTTGGCATTTCAAAAAGGCTTGTAATCTCTAAAAAAACGGAAAGCGCAGTCATTCCCACTAGCGTTTTTATAACAGCCTCACGCTCTAGCACCTTAAAGCTAAAGGCAAATAGTACAGTGTTTAAAACTATATTTGTAAAAGACAATGGAAGCTCTAAAAAATAGTATAGAACAGTAGCGATAGTGCCAATTCCACCAGGGGAAAGCTTAACGGGAACTAAAAAACAGTTAAGTCCTATCGCTAAAATCAAAGTGCCAATCAAAATAAATAGATAATCCTTTGATTTTTCTTTCATTATGCCTCCTAATATTACCATCGAATATATTATATCACAAAAATAAGAAAAATCATCGTAAATTTAGTATAATTGTGGATTTTTTTCCCTATGTATGGTAAAATGTAATTAACAAAACAAAAGAGGTAATCAGAATGGATTTTAAAATCAATGGCAACCAGTTCCAAAAGGACGGCGAAAACATAAAAATTATATCAGGCGCAGTCCATTATTTTAGAAATATGAAGGGTACCTGGCGCGACATTTTTAAGAAAATGAAGGCTATGGGACTTAACTGCGTAGAAACCTATTGTGCGTGGAATATGCACGAAAAGAAAATAGGCGAATTTGACTTTTCAGGCAACCTCGATATAAGAGAGTTTGTAAAGACAGCAGACGAAGAAGGGCTTATGGTTATCGTTCGCCCAGGTCCATATATTTGCGCTGAATGGGAGTTCGGTGGACTTCCTTGGTGGCTTGGCACAATGGAGGATATGGAAATTAGATGCTCAAACCCAACATATATGAAGCATTTTGAGGCGTATCTTTCAGCTATGTTTGACCAAATACGCGACCTGCTTTTTACAAATGGCGGACCTATTATTATGCTTCAATGCGAAAACGAATATGGTTATTATGGTGACGACAAGGAATACCTAAAGAGCCTACACGATATATATAGAAAGCACGGCATTGATGTTCCGCTTTTCACATCTGACGGAACAAGCGAGGCGAATTTGCTTGACGGAACTATAGAGGGCTGCTTACCAACCCTTAACTTTGGTTCTCGTGTTGAGGACAACTTTAGAGCTCACGACAAGCTTTTCCCAAATGCTCCAAAAATGTGTATGGAGATGTGGAATGGCTGGTTCGACGCTTGGGGAGATGGCTTCCATCACAAAACAAGTGCAGAGAATTACGCACAGGTTGTTGACGATATGCTAACTAAGGGTAGCCTTAATATGTATATGTTTATCGGTGGCACAAACTTTGGATTTACAAGTGGCGCAAACCATTATGAAAAATTCACCCCAGATGTAACAAGCTACGATTACGATGCTATGCTTACCGAGTGTGGAGATATAACCCCTAAATACCTTATGGTGCGCGAGGTAATTAAAAAGCACATAAACAAGGAATTACCAGAAATTCCTAAAAATAGAGAAAAAAGAGCATACGGCAAGGCAATACTTGACAAAAAAGCAGGATTCTTTAATAATCTAGCTAACCTTTCTAGTCCTATTTTCTCAAACGTTCCAAAATGTATGGAATGGTATGGACAAGGCTATGGCTACATAGCATATACAACAAAACTAAACCGTGACTATGTAAATATACCTATTAGATTTGCAGAAATTGGTGACCGTGCGCAAATTTATGTAAATGATACCTTAAATGGCATTGTATATGTAAACGACGACGAATTAAAGGCTACAATAAATGCAAAAGCAGGGGACACTCTAACCATATTGGTTGAAAATATGGGCAGGGCAAACTTTGGTCCAAAAATGATGCGTAAAAAGGGAATCCCAGGCAGACTTTTGCTTGGCGACAATATAATCCATTTCAACTGGAATACATATCCATTGCCAATGGATAATCTTGATAAGCTTGAATGGGGCACGGAGTTTAATGAGCCTTCCTGTTTCTTAAAGGGCACATTCAATGTAGATAAGGTGGCAGATACCTTTATTTACCTTGACAACTTTAAAAAAGGCTTTGTAGTGATTAACGGCTTTAATATCGGTAGATATTGGGAGATTGGTCCACAAAAAAGCCTCTATGTTCCTGCTTCAATTTTGAAGGAGGGTGAAAACGAGATAGTAGTTTTCGAATCCGACGGCTTAAAGGGCGATGCCACAGTAGAATTTAAGGACTACCCAACACTTGAATAATAAAAAGCACCGATTATTCGGTGCT
>JAZNFR010000207.1:0-2023 GCA_045576055.1 Eubacteriales bacterium | reverse complement strand
ATATATGGTTAACTTGTCACATGTATTTATTCTTATTAAATTTGTATGTCGTTTTTAGATATTTTTGCCTGCAAATTGGCATACGTTTTGGCATACGGTGGGTGGTTTTGGTGCTTATGAGATAAGAAAAAGCCTTGCGGTGCAAGGCTTTTCGTGTTTAGTTATCGCTTAAAGGCTTCATTGTTGGGAAGAGGAGCACGTCGCGGATGGATGCGCTATCGGTGAGGAGCATAACGAGGCGGTCGATGCCGAAGCCGAGGCCACCTGTTGGAGGCATACCGTACTCGAGGGCGTCGATGTAGTCGTAGTCCACCTCTGCCTTGGAGTCTGGCTCTTCCTTTAGCTTCTCTGCTACTTGTCCCTCAAATCTTGCCTTTTGGTCGATTGGGTCATTTAGCTCACTAAATGCGTTACCGAATTCGGTTGCGTTGATAAAGTACTCAAAGCGCTCGGTAAACGCTGGATTAGCTGGCTTTCTCTTTGCAAGAGGGCTATTTTCTACTGGGTAGTCATAGATAAATGTTGGTTGAATGAGCTTTTCTTCAACGTATGCGTCAAAGATTTCGATAAGAACTCTACCCTTGGTTGCGTCGTCTGCCACCTCAACGTGTAGCTTCTTTGCAACCTCACGTGCTTCCTCGTCGCTTGCCCAGTCGTTATAGTCAACGCCTGCATATTTCTTAACTGCCTCAACCATAGTTAGGCGCTCCCAATTGCCCATATCAATTTCATTGCCTTGATATGTAATTACTGTGGAGCCACAAACCTTCTCGGCTAACATCTTATACATTTCCTCAACGAGATCCATCATACCGTGGTAGTCGGTAAATGCTTGGTAGAGCTCAATTGTTGTAAACTCTGGGTTGTGCTTTGTATCCATACCCTCGTTTCTAAAGATACGACCAACCTCGTAAACCTTGTGCATACCACCAACGATAAGTCTCTTTAGGTATAGCTCGGTTTCGATACGGAGAGTCATATCAAGGTCGAGTGTGTTATGGTGTGTCTTGAATGGACGAGCGCTTGCACCTATTTCCATAGGTACTAAAATTGGAGTATCAACCTCTAAGAAGCCCTTTCCATCAAGATAATTTCTAATTTCCTTTAAGATTTGTGAGCGCTTATAGAATGTGTCCTTAACCTCTGGGTTAACGATCAAGTCAACGTATCTTTGTCTATATCTTTGCTCAAGATTAGTCAAGCCGTGATACTTCTCAGGGAGAGGACGGAGAGATTTTGAAAGAAGAACTGCACTTTTTGCGTGGATAGAAACCTCACCGGTTCTTGTTCTGAATAGTGCGCCCTCAACGCCGATAATATCGCCGATGTCCCACTTCTTAAAGCCTGCATAATCGTCCTCGCCTAGGTCATTCTTAGAAACGTAAAGCTGAATCTTGCCGTTTTCATCTAGAAGATGAGCAAATGATGCCTTACCCATAATTCTTCTTGACATCATTCTACCTGCAACGCGAACGATAATTTCCTCGCCCTCGCTAAGTGAAGCTTCCTTTTCCTCAAAGAGCTTAATTGCATCTTGGCTTAGGTGAGTTACGTCATATTTTGTAATTTCAAAAGGGTTCTTGCCCTCGTCCTGCAAGGACTTGAGCTTTTCCCTTCTTATAATCATTTGCTCGCTTAAATCCTCTTCAAGCGCTACATTTTCGTTATTTACTACTTCTGCCATTTTTTGTTCCTTATTTCTTTGTTCTTTCGAATGATACGATTTTTGCTTCCTTCTCTCCTGCTGGGGTAACGATTGTTACTGTATCGTTTTTCTTGTGACCAACAAGTGCCGAACCAATAGGTGAAAGGTCTGAAATTTTCTTTTCAAGAGGGTCAACCTCATTAGAAGAAACGATGTGGTATGTCACCTTTCTGCCATCCTCATATTTGATAGTAACAGATGAACCGATGCTAACAACATTTTTATCAATGTCCTCTTCTGAAACAACCTCACCGTTTTTGATAAGGAATTCAAGCTCGGCAATTCTATGCTCTACCTGTGCTTGTAGGTTCTTCGCCT
>JAZNFR010000206.1:0-4191 GCA_045576055.1 Eubacteriales bacterium | reverse complement strand
AACCGAAACCTCTACGGTAACCTTGTCACCTGGCAATATTCTTATATAATTTAATCTTAGTTTGCCTGAAATATGAGCAGTAATTATGTGCCCATTAGGCAATTTAACCTTGAAGGTCGCATTAGGAAGTGCTTCGGTAACAACGCCTTCAAATTCCATTACGTTTTCTTTTCCCATAAGTTCCTCTCAATTTTTCTAGGGTGTTTTCTGTTTCAGTCCGCCAATCGAAGTAACGAGCGATTAAGCGGTATATTTATCCTTCAAAAATCAGCCGCGTTGAAGGATTTTATTTTTGGGGGACTCTAGTCAACCTTTGTTAAAAGGATGATACCATTGTTTGTTACTGCAATACTATGTTCATAGTGAGCTGAAAGCTTACCATCTGCTGTTACAACAGTCCACTTGTCACCTAAGACTCTTACATGGCGCGCACCCTCGTTAATCATTGGCTCAATTGCCAAGGTCATACCTGGGTAAATTCTAACACCACGTCCTTGTGTGCCATAGTTTGGCACATTAGGATCCTCGTGTAATTCAGCACCAACACCGTGTCCTGTGTATTCTTCAACTACAGAGAAACCATTGCTTCTAGCATGATTTGCAATTGCAAAGCCGAGGTCCCCGATGCGAGGATTTTCTGCTTTTTCAATAGCCTCAATACCCTTGAAGAAGCTTTCCTTAGTTACCTCTATAAGCTTTTTTGCATTGTCGGATATTTCACCAACTGCAAATGTTGCAGCGCTATCTCCAGTAAAGCCCTTCCACTCAGCGCCTACGTCAATTTTGACGATGTCGCCATTTTTTAGCACCTTATTATGAGAGGGAATACCATGTATTACCTCGTCGTTGATGCTTATGCAAGCGCTACCTGGAAAGCCTCCGTATCCAAGAAATGTTGGTCTTGCACCACATTTCTTGATATACGTACGAATTTTATCATCGATTTGTTTGGTTGTGATTCCTTCCCGAATCATTTCCTTAGCAACGAGTAATGCTTCGCCAGTAATTCTACCAGCAACCTTCATTATCTCTATTTGCTCTGGAGTTTTCAACTGAATCATAATTACTTAATTGCGTTTTCGATAGCTTCAAGAGTAAGACGGGTTGTATCTTTAACCTCTTCTTGTCCCTCAACTAATACGAGTACGCCCTTTTTCCCGTAGAAATCCTTTAGAGGCTCTGTTTGGCTGTGATAAACATTAAGTCTATCAAGAACAACCTCGGGAGCATCATCCTTACGAATTGAAAGTGCCTCGCCACATTTATCGCAGCTTGTACCATTTTCGGAAGGATTATAAATAATGTGGTAAGAAGCACCGCATTTTGCACAGACACGTCTGCCACTCATACGTTCAACAATCTTCTCGTCCGCAACCTCTAGGCTGACAACGCAGTTGATACCAACTCCCATTTTGTCAAGCGCTTCAGCTTGTGGAACTGTTCTTGGGAAGCCGTCAAGAATAAAGCCGTTTTGGCAATCAGCCTTGTCAAGTCTTTCACTGATGATTCCGATAACAACCTCGTCAGGAACGAGTGCACCCTTTTCAGTGTAAGCCTTTGCAGCTAAGCCCATTTCAGTATTGTTTTTAATTGCTTCTCTTATCATAACGCCTGTTGAAATGGTAGGAATACCATATTTCTCAGCGACTATGTCTGATTGTGTTCCCTTACCTGCACCAGGTGCACCAAGGAAAATCATTTTAAGATTCTTTGTCATAATAACTCCTTATTATCAACCGAGGAAGCCCTTATAGTGACGCATTGTCATTTGTGCTTCCATTTCTCTTACAACCTCAAGTACAACGCCAACAACGATGATTATTGAAGAACCAACTGTTGCAAGCTCAACAACGTATGAGAATGACCAGAGTGGCATTGCTACTGCATCTGGTAATGTTTCAATTCTTCTTACCTTGTCAATAACAACGCTGATGATTAGTGGAATTACTGAGATTACTGAGAGTGCAAGTGCACCGATAAAGGTAACCTTAGAAAGAACCTTTTGAATGAAGGTGGATGTTGCCTTACCAGGACGAATACCTGGGATTGCGCCACCTTGCTTTTGTAGGTTTCCAGCAACTTCAGTTGGATTAAATGAAATTGCTACGTAAAAATATGCAAACGCAAGTATAAATACAAACATTAACAAGCAGTAGAACCATGAGGTTGTTGAGAACAAGTTAACGATGTGATACCATACAACGCGCACGTTACCATTTGCTTCCTTAGTAGGATAGAATTGTGTTACCATAGCAGGGATGGTTAGGATTGCGTTTGCGAAGATGATAGGCATAACGCCTGCCATATTAAGCTTAAGTGGTATGTTGGAGCTTTGTCCACCATACATTTTTCTGCCAACTACTCTCTTTGCGTATTGTACAGGGATTCTTCTTTCACTATCAGAGATGAAGACAACGAACCACATCATAGCGAGAAGACCAACAAGTACAAGCACTGTGAATATGAGTGAGCCGAATGGGAATGCATTTCCTTGAACGGTTGCATCTGGAAGTGGTCTTGTTGTTACAGGGTCTGATCCTACAAGAGCCTCACCGAGACCTGATGCATACTTACCGCCGAGCATTTCTGTTCTGAACATATTCACAAAGTTCATAAGCAATGGGTAACCACGAGAAACGATGTTTGCAAACAAGATGATTGAAATACCGTTACCGATACCGTGTTCGTTGATTCTTTCAGCAAGCCACATTACAATTGCAGAACCTGCACAGAAGCAAGCTACAATTACGATTGCTTGGAAGATATCAAAGAATGTGTTCCAGCCTGGTTGATTTGCGATATAAACAAATTCGCCAATACCTGAACCACCAGTTGCTTGTGATTGAGAATACTTAAGCATGAAGTAGTAACCAACTGCAGAAACTATTGAAATCGCAATTGTAATATATCTTGTGATTTCAGTAATCTTCTTTTTGCCCTCTTCACCTTGCTTTGCAAGTCTTTCAAGAGCAGGGATTGCTACTGTCAAAAGTTGAATAACGATTGATGCCGTGATGTATGGTGATACACCTAGTGCGAACAAAGAAGCTTGTTCAAACGCACCACCGGACAAAATGTTTAATAGATTGAAGGTTGTACCGCTATTGCCAAGCTCGATTGGCTTTGCAAATGGAACAGTAATTGCTGTACCTAATCTATAAATTAAAATTATTAAAATTGTAAATAAGAGCTTCTTCTTTAAATCTGCAATTTTCCAAGCGTTAGCTAAGGTTTTAAACATAATTATTTCACCTCTGCATTTCCGCCTGCTGCTTCGATTTTCTCTTTAGCTGTCGCTGTGAAAACCTTAGCCTCAACGGTGAGCTTCTTTGTGAGTTCGCCGTTACCAAGCACTTTAAGTCCATCGTTTTCCTTGCGTACGATACCGCAGTTTACAAGTGACTCGAGGGTTACTGTTGCGCCGTCTTCAAATTTGTTAAGGTCGCTAACATTGATAGTTGCGTAAACCTTTGCGAATTTGTTATTGAAACCTCTCTTTGGAAGTTTTCTATATAGTGGGAGCTGACCGCCTTCAAAACCTGGTCTAACTCCGCCGCCTGAACGTGCATTTTGGCCTTTATGTCCCTTACCAGCTGTCTTACCGTTACCAGAACCTGGACCTCTACCTTTACGCCAAGCTGCTTTAGCTGAGCCTGCAGCTGGAGAAAGTTCGTGGAGCTTCATATTTTTTCCTCCTTTTGAAATTGATTTTTAGGATTGATTGTTTTCAACCAATTTCTGCCCTTTGGCAGCCCTCGGTTATACGTTTTCTACCTTTACGAGGTGTGAAATAACCTTGATTTTGCCTGCCAAAACCTGATCGTTTTTGCAAACGATGCTGTTACCAATCTTGGTAAGGCCAAGAGATTTTGCAGTTGCAATTTGGTTAGGCTTGCAAGCTATAAGACTTTTTACAAGTGTTACTTTTACGTTTTCCATCTTATAGACCTCCTTAACCTAGCACTTTCTCAGCGGCAATGCCACGAGTCTTTGCAACTTCTTCTACGCTACGGAGCTGCTTCAAACCTTCAAATGTAGCCTTAACTACGTTTGTCTTGTTGTTTGAACGGAGGCTCTTTGCTCTGATATTCTTAATTCCTGCAAGCTCAAGAACAGCACGAACTGTTTGGCCTGCGATAATTCCTGTACCGAGTGAAGCTGAAGTCGGATCGTAGCCATGTCGTTCTGTGA
>JAZNFR010000205.1:0-2265 GCA_045576055.1 Eubacteriales bacterium | reverse complement strand
AGGCAGACCTAATTGACTACTCAAGCGTTAAGGGCTGTATGATTATTCGTCCTTACGGCTATGCAATTTGGGAAAACATTCAAAAATTGCTCGACGCAAGATTTAAAAAGACTGGCGTTGAAAATATTTATATGCCAATGTTCATTCCTGAATCATTACTACAAAGAGAAAAGGACCACGTCGAGGGCTTTGCGCCTGAGGTTGCTTGGGTTACTCACGGAGGAAATGAAAGACTCACTGAGCGTCTTTGTGTTCGTCCAACCTCGGAAACTCTTTTCTGTGAGCACTATGCAAACATCATTCGTTCATATAGAGATTTACCAAAGCTCTATAATCAATGGTGCAGTGTTGTAAGATGGGAAAAGACAACACGTCCATTCTTGAGAAGCCGTGAATTCTTGTGGCAAGAGGGGCATACAATGCATGCAACCGCTGAGGATGCAGAAAATGAAACGCTTCAAATGCTTAACGTATATGCAGATTTCTTCGAAAAGGATCTTGGTATTCCTGTTCTAAAGGGAAGAAAGACAGACAAGGAAAAATTTGCAGGTGCAAATGCTACATACACAGTTGAGGCACTAATGCACGACGGTAAAGCACTTCAAGGTGGCACAAGCCACAACTTCGGTGATGGCTTTGCAAAGGCATTCAATATTCAGTATCTTGATAAAGATAACACACTTAAATATTGTCATCAAACCTCTTGGGGCGTTTCAACAAGAATTATCGGCGCTATAATTATGACACACGGCGACGACAACGGTCTTGTTTTGCCACCACAGGTTGCTCCTATTCAGGTTGTTGTTATTCCTTGTGCACAGCACAAGCCTGGTGTAATTGAAAAAGCAACCGAGGTTATGGAAAGAGTGAACAAATTCGCAAGAGCGAAGATTGACACCTCAGATAACTCACCTGGTTGGAAGTATGCGGAATATGAGATGAAGGGTGTTCCACTTCGTCTTGAAATTGGTCCTCGTGATATCGAGAATAATCAATGCGTTTTAGTTCGTCGCGATAATAGAGAAAAGATTTTCGTTTCTCTTGACGAGCTTGAAACAAAAATCCCTGAAATTCTTGCAGACATTACAGCTGGTCTTTACAAAAAAGCACAAGAAAACAGAAAGAATCGCACATATACTGAAACAGAGCTTGATAGCTTTATTAAAACAGCAAGCGAAAAATCGGGATATATTAGAGCACATTGGTGTGGTGACCTTGAGTGTGAGCTCAAGCTTAAAGAGGTTGCTGATGTTACATCACGTTGTATGCCACTTGATGAGCAGGGCACAACTGGTAAATGCGTATGCTGTGGTAAAGAAACCGACAAGCTCGTTTACTGGGGCAAAGCGTATTAATTTTATATTAATTTAGATTTATTTTATTTGGAGGATACCAATTATGTTTAAAAATCAATATCTAAACGAACTCATGGAAAGAGTTATCAAAAGAAATCAAAACGAGCCTGAGTTCCATCAAACAGTAGAAGAGGTTCTTGCCTCAATCGAACCAGTTGTTGAAGCACGTCCAGAGTACATTACCAGTGGCGTACTTGAAAGAATGGTTGAGCCTGAAAGAATTATCAAGTTCAGAGTTCCTTGGGTTGATGATAATGGAAAAGTTCAAGTTAACCGCGGCTTTAGAATTCAATTCAACAGTGCAATCGGTCCATATAAGGGCGGACTTCGTTTCCACCCATCAGTATACGAAGGAATTATTAAGTTCCTCGGCTTTGAACAAACATTCAAAAACAGCTTGACATCACTCCCAATGGGCGGTGGTAAGGGTGGCTCTGACTTCGACCCACAAGGCAAGAGTGATGCAGAGGTTATGCGCTTCTGCCAAAGCTTTATGACAGAGCTTTATAGACACATTGGTGCAGATCTTGACGTTCCAGCAGGAGACATCGGCGTTGGTGCAAGAGAGGTTGGCTATATGTTCGGTCAATACAAGAGACTAAAGAATGAGTTTACAGGCGTATTAACAGGTAAGGGAATTGCATATGGTGGTTCACTCATTCGTCCAGAGGCTACAGGCTTTGGTGCTGTTTACTACACAGAGAATATGCTTAACTACTTCAAGGATTCAATAAAGGGTAAGACCTTTGTAATTTCAGGCTTCGGTAACGTTGCTTGGGGTGCTGTAAAGAAGGTTACAGAGCTTGGTGGTAAGGTTGTTACAATCTCTGGTCCTGATGGATACATCTATGATGAGGACGGCGTAAATACAGAAGAAAAGATCAACTTTATGCTTGAAATGCGTGCATCC
>JAZNFR010000204.1:0-3556 GCA_045576055.1 Eubacteriales bacterium | reverse complement strand
ATTTTCTTTTCTCTAAGCGCAAAATAAATTCCTTTACGTATTTAGAGCTAATGCCCACAGACTCGGGTGTTACAGTTTTAAACATACTATTTCCTCGCTAAAAATTTAACTTAAAAAAATTTTATCACAAATTGATAAATTTTACAATATAAATGGCAATAATTCTTATTGAAATCAGTTGTTATTTATGATAAAATTAAAATACAAGAAACAAGGAGCAGTTTATGAAAATTACAAACGATATAAAATATATTGGTGTAAACGACCACGAAATAGATTTGTTCGAGGGACAATATGATGTGCCAAATGGCATGGCTTATAATTCCTATGTGATATTAGACGAAAAAATTGCAGTTTTTGATACGGTAGATGCTCGTTTTGGAAACGAATGGATGGAAAATCTAAAGGGCGCACTGAATGGAAAAAGCCCCGACTACTTAATAGTTCAACATATGGAGCCTGATCATTCCTCGAATATTGTTACCTTCAAAAATGAATACCCAAATGCAACAATTGTGGCAAGCGAAAAGGCATTTTTGATGATGAATCAGTTTTTTGGTGTTGATTATTCTGATAACCGTATAGTAGTGAAGGAAAACGACACACTATCACTCGGCAGACACAATCTCACATTTTTAACTGCGCCAATGGTTCACTGGCCTGAGGTTATTGTTACTTATGATAGCTACGACAAGGTTCTGTTCAGCGCTGATGCATTTGGAAAATTCGGTGCACTTGATGTCCAAGATGAAGACGGCTGGGCTTGTGAGGCGCGCAGATATTATTTCGGTATAGTTGGCAAATATGGTATGCAGGCTTCAAATCTTCTCAAAAAGGCAAGCGCGTTCGAAATAAACACTATTTGTCCACTTCACGGTCCTGTTTTAAATGAGAATTTAAGTTACTATATTGACCTATATAAAACTTGGACTAGCTATGAGGTGGAGAGTGAGGGCGTGGTAATTGCCTACACCTCAATCTACGGAAATACCAAAAAAGCAGTTGAGCTTTTAAGGGATGAGCTTTTAGAAAATGGTTGTCCTAAGGTTGTTTTAAATGACCTAGCAAGGGTCGATATGCACGAGGCAGTTGAGGATGCATTTAGGTATGGTAAAATGGTGCTTGCAACAACAACCTATAATAATGACATTTTCCCATTTATGCGTGAATTTCTTTATGAGCTTTTAGAAAGAGGCTATAAAAACAGAAAAATCGCAATCATTGAAAACGGCTCTTGGGCGCCAAGTGCTGGTAAGAAAATCAGAGAAGCATTGGCAAATTTAAAAGGCTTAGATATTTTAGAAGCCGGCGTGACTATTCGTTCCTCAATGACTGAACAAAACAGAGAAGAAATAAAGACATTAGCAAAGGCGCTTTTGAACTAAAATAAATAAAAGGAGGGTAAAATGGAAATAGTACTTTTAACTGCGCTTGGCGTGGGAGGCGCAACCGTTTTTGGTTCGCTTCTTGGATTTGTTTTTAAAAGACCCTCAAGGCGCTTTAACGATATCGTTCTCTCGTTTGCTGCCGGCGTTATGCTATGTGCCGCAATTGTTGGACTTATCGTTCCCTCAATAACTGATAAAAAGGGATCTATTCTTATAACAATAGCGGGCATTTTGACAGGTGCAGTTTGTCTTAATCTTATTGATAAATTGGTGCCTCACCTACACAAAATGACGGGTGTGGATATCGAAAAGCATCCTCATAAAACCGAGGATTTGAACAAGGTTTTGCTTTTTGTTATAGCAATAGCTATACATAATTTGCCTGAGGGAATTGCCGCTGGTGTTAGCTTTGGCTCGGAAAACACAGCTCACGCCCTTACAATAGCCGGTGGAATTGCACTTCAAAACATTCCAGAGGGTATGGTTATAATAGCACCGATGATAGCATCGGGAATTTCCAAGAAGCGTACGCTTTTGATTGCTATGGCAACGGGAATTGTTGAGGTTGTTGGCACGCTTATTGGTTATTTTGCCGTAAGTATTTCCCAGGCAATACTTCCATTTGCACTTGCCTTTGCAGGTGGCACTATGATTTATGTTGTGAGTGATGAAATGATACCGGAAACCCATTCACACGGGAACGAAAGATTTGCAACCTATTCTTTAATTGCCGGCTTTATTTTAATGCTCGGCTTCGACCATCTTTTAGGATAAAACCACCTTGTGTGGCATATTATAAATTTAACGGAGGAAAAGAAAATGAAATACGTATGTGATGTATGTGGATACGAATACGACGAAGAGTTAGGCGATCCAGATAATGGTATTGCTCCCGGCACAAAATGGGAGGATTTGCCTGAGGATTTTGTATGCCCACTTTGCGGTGTTGGAAAAATTAGCTTTTCAAAGGAATAAATAAAAAGAGCCAAACGGCTCTTTTTATTTTTTTGTTGAAAATGCTCTAGGAAAAGTATATAATATAAGTAGACTTAAAAACATTGGAGGCGTTATGAAGCTTTTATTTAAGCAAAGGTTTTTCTCTTGGTTTGATAGCTACGATATTTTTGATGAGGAAGGGAATACTGTCTATATCGTCAAGGGTAAGCCGTCCTGGGGACATCGCTTTAAAATTTATGACAAGAACGAAAATGAACTTGCAACTATCAAGCAAAAAATATGGACATTTTCTCCAAAATTTGAAATGTATTTAGGAGAAACCAAAATAGGCGTTGTAAAGAAGGAAATAACCTTTTTCCGCCCTAAATTTAATGTTGATTATAACGGCTGGAAAATAGAGGGCAACTGGATTGAATGGGATTACACAATAGTAAACTCAAGTGGCGACGAGGTTGCTACAATAAATAAGCAAATTTGGAACTGGACAGATACATATTCAATAGACGTAAAGGACGAAAAGGATGCACTAGCCGCACTTATGGTGGTAATTTCAATAGATGCTGAAAAATGCTCTCGCAGCAGTTAAGGAGAAAAAATGGATATAAATGCAATTTTAAAGGGTGTTGATTGTCAAGCCTGTGGAAAAGCTCACAAATGCCCAATAGAAAACGTGTACATAGAAAAGAATGCAACACGACACATAAAAGAGCTTGCAGGAAAATATAAAAGCGTTCTTATAGTGGCTGACGAAAATACATATAAAGCAGGTGGAAAGGGCGTTCTAAACGCACTTTCAGAAAAAGAAACAAAAAAGGTTATTTTTTCTGGCAAAACAATTCTCATCCCGAATGAAGATGCTATTGAAGCAGTAAACGCAAAAATAGAAGGCGTAGATTTAATTATAGGCATTGGCTCTGGCGTTATCCAAGACCTTTGTAAATATGTTTCGCATTTTTCTAAAATACCATATATTATAGTTGCAACAGCCCCATCAATGGATGGCTATGCATCAAGTGGTGCCGCTATGATTTTAAAGGGAATGAAGGAAACAGTTTCTGCTGGCTTACCAACCGCTATAATTGCCGACACGAGTGTTTTAAAAAACGCCCCAATGGAAATGATAAAGGCGGGATATGGCGATATAATCGGTAAATATTCTGCGCTTAACGACTGGGAGCTTTCTCGCGTTGTCAATGGCGAGTTTTTCTGCC
>JAZNFR010000203.1:0-7991 GCA_045576055.1 Eubacteriales bacterium | reverse complement strand
CTACAAGGACATTATAAATTATATATTAAATATATAGTAAACTATTGAAAAAGCAAAACACTTAATATATAATTATAAGGAGAGAGTATGGATATTTCCCTAGATTTTCTCAAAAACAAGTCGATTTCTTTGGTTGGCTACGGTGTTTCAAACAAAGCACTAGGCGGATACCTTTTAAAAAACGGAATCACCTTTTCTATACGGGACAAAAGTGTTCAAGATTTGCCAAAAGGAATAACGGGCTTTTTTGGTGAAGCCTACATTGATGCTTGCGAGGATGTTATATTTCGTTCACCCTCTATACATCCATCGGTATTTAATCGTTCAAAAGATGTTTTTACAGAGATTTCCTATAGCCTTGAAAATACTGTGGCTAAAAAAATAGGAATAACTGGCTCTGACGGGAAAACCACCACATCAACCCTTATTCATAAAATTTTAGAAAAGGAAGCAAAGGCCTATTTGGTAGGGAATGTCGGTATGCCCCTTATTCACAGAATTGATGAAATAAAAAAAGAGGATTTTGTCGTTTGTGAAATGTCGTCATTTCAGTTATATGACTATACACCTAGCCTCGATGTCGCCGTTGTTACAGGGATTAGTCCTAATCATCTCGATTGGCATTCTTCAATGGCTGATTATATCTTTGCAAAAAGAAATATTCTAAAAAAATCCAAAAAGGCTGTTGTAAACTACGATTCACCGTATAAGGATTTTTTTACCCATTCTAATACTTCATATTTTTCACTTTCTGATTTGTCATTCCTTTTTGAAAAGGGTGTTTCGTGCGCGTACGTTAAAGATAATTGCGCCTATTATAATGGTCAAATAATTCTTCCCTTGAATAAGCTTAAATTAAAGGGCGAATACAATATTTTAAACGCCTTAGCTGCAATTTTAGCAACTGGCGAATTTGTCCGAAGGGAATCAATTTCTGAGGCACTTACTAGCTTTATGGGCGTTAGCCACAGGGCAGAAACGGTTGCCTTGGTGCGTGGAATTACATTTATAGATTCATCAATTGACTCAACCCCTGCCCGTACTAAAAATACGATATCAGCCTTTGATAAGTCAAAATGCATTCTAATTATGGGTGGGTATGACAAAAAACTTTCATATAATGAATTAAATGAAGCAACCAAAGGAATAAAATGCATTATTTTGCTCGGCGAAAACCGAGAAAAAATATATAAGGCTGTAAAAAGCAGTGCAAAAAAGATAATTAATGTAAACAACATTGTTGAGGCGGTTAATGCCTCGTATAAGGAAGCGGTTGCAGGCGACTATGTCATTCTTTCCCCTGCGTCTGCCAGCTTTGATATGTTCAAAAATTATAAGGAAAGAGCAGAAAAATTCAAGGAAGCAATAAGAGGTTTAGAAAATGGAAAGGATAAAGGAAATTTTAAATACCTTATTAAATAGCAATACCCCAACAGGCTTTGAATTTTATGGGAATGATACCATAAAATCCTTGGCAGAGGGCGTTTTTGATGAAGTAAAAGCCGATAGCGTTGGAAACTTTTTACTTATAAAAAAATCAAACAAGAAAAATGCTAAAAAGCTTCTTTTGGACGCGCATTATGATACCGTTGGATTAATGGTAACAGGCATTAAAAAGGGTGGCTTTTTATCAGTTACAGAAATCGGTGGACTTGATACAAGCGTACTACCATCAACAGAGGTAACTGTTTTAGGTAAGGAGCCTGTTTATGGCATTATTACCTCAACCCCTCCTCATCTTAAAAAGGGTGAATCAAAATCTCCTAAAATGAATGAATTATATATCGACACAGGATATTCTAAGGAAAAGCTTTCAGAGCTTGTTTCAATCGGCGACCCAGTAGTATATAGAAACAAGGTTGACTATATAAATGGTGATTATGTAACAAGTGCGTACCTTGATGATAAGGCTTGTCTTTGCGCCCTAATCCACGCAGCTGCCCAAATGGACAAGGACAAAATGGAATTCGATTTATACCTAACAGCCTCTGCCCAAGAGGAAACAGGTAAGAGTGCAGTTGCAAGACTTACCTTTGATTTAGAGCCAGATTTGGCTGTAGTGACAGATGTAAACTTTGCCAAGCTTGAGGACGATAATTCATTTTATTGTATAGAGGCAGGCAAGGGAGCATCCTTTGATATTTCAGCAGTAACTGATAGAAAAATCACCAAAAATATTATGAAATATCTAACAAGCGAGGGTGTGGAGTATCAATGCTCCTGTGAGCCATCGCGTACATCAACCAACGCAGACTATGTTTCGATAAGCGGAAACGGTGTGCCAACTGTTCTTATTAGTGTACCACTAAAATCAATGCACACACCAAGCGAAACGGTTAATTTAAACGACATAAAATCCCTTTCCGATATCTTGGTGAAGATATCATATAATGATAAAATTTTAGGATAAGAGAGGGCGAAAATGAAGGAATTATTAAAAAAGCTTTCTCTTGAATTTGGACCGAGCGGATGCGAGGACAGGGTAAGAGAAGCGATTAAGGAAGAAATTAAAGACTATATAGATGGCAAGGAAAGCTTTGTTGACGCACTTGGTAACTATATTGTTCATATAGGTGGCAATGGCCCTAAGCTTATGATATCAGCTCATATGGATGAGGTTGGTTTTATGGTAATGGGTATAACCGACGAGGGACTATTAAAGTTTGGAACAGTTGGTGGCATTGACCCAATTTGCCTAGGCGCTAAGCGTGTGGTGTCCGAGGGTGGTGTAAAGGGCAATATTGTGATGAAGCCAATACATCTTTTGTCAGCTAGTGAGCGTGGACAAGCCCCAAAAACAAAGAACCTTTCAATAGACATCGGTGCAAATACAAAAAAAGAGGCAGAAAAGCTAACCTTTGTTGGCGATTATTTCACTTTTGATTCTGACTACTGTGAATATGGTGAGGGCTTTATCAAGGGCAAGGCACTTGATGACCGACTTGGCTGCGCTATTATGTGTCAGCTTATAAAGGATATCTATAATGAAAAAATCGAGCAAAAATACGACCTGTATTTTGCATTTACTACTCGCGAGGAGATAGGGCTTTCAGGTGCATTTGGTGCAAGCATGAAAATCAAGCCTGACTATGCTATCATAATCGAGTCTAAGGCGGTGGCTGATATTTACGGCGTTGACGAGGACGAGGAGGTTGCAAGGCTAGGTGATGGCGTAATTATTTCATTTGCCGACAGAGGCACAATATACGACCATGCCTTTGTTAAGCACATAAAGGCAATTGCTGATAAAAACGAAATCAAGAATCAAACCAACAGATATATATCAGGTGGCAACGATTCTATGCATATTCAAAAGAATGCATATGGCGCAAAGGTTTCAACGTTGTCGTGCGCATCAAGATACATTCACTCTCAAAGTGATGTTATAAGCGAGGATGACCTTTTCGCTACTTATGAAACAGTAAAAGAGGTGTTAAAAAATGATAGACCTAATTAAAAAGCTTATGCTTACCCCCTCGGTTTCAGGCAGAGAGGAAAAGATAAGAGAAGTAATAAAGAACGAGGTTTTGCCTTATGCTGATGAGGTTTATACCGATAATATGGGCAACCTTATCGCAAGAAAAAAGGGCAACGGCAAAAAAATAATGTTCTGCGCCCATATGGATGAAATCGGATTTTTTGTAACTGGAATTGGTAGCAATGGAAACATAAATGTTAGCCCCGTTGGTGGAATCAATGCGTTAAGTGCGGCATTCCAAGATGTAGTTAGCGAAAATGGTGTTTATGGCATTTTGGCAACTAACTCCTCAAAGGAGCTTCCTAAGTACGAAAAGCTATATATTGATATCGGAGCAAAGACCAAAAAGCAAGCAGAGAAGAAGGTTCAAATTGGAGATTTCTTCGTTTGCGTTCCAAAATTCAAAAAGCTGCTAAACCAAAGATATGTAGGACGCCCATTTGATGATAGAATCGGATGCGCAATTCTTTGTGAAGCTATAAAGCAAGTGAATAGCGATAATGATTTATACTTTGTTTTCTCAGTTCAAGAGGAGGTTGGCTCACGTGGCTCAAAGCCAGCAACCTTTGCAATTGCGCCAGATATTGGCATTGCTCTTGACGTTACAGCAACAAGTGAGAAGGATGGCGACCCATCTATGGAGGTTAAGCTTGGTGCTGGATGCACAATCAAAATCAAGGACCCAAGTGTAATTTCCTCTCCTGAGCTTGTAAAGGAAATGAGAAAAATAGCAGAGGGCGAAAAAATCAAATATCAAAACGAGATTTTGCCATTCGGTGGCACAGATGCTTCGGTTATGCAAATAGCTGGCAGAGGCGCAAAGGTTAGCGTTATTTCTATCCCATCATCCTTTATTCACACAAGCTGTGAAATGATTGATATGGGCGATGTAAAGGAAGCGCTCAAGCTTACTGTCGCTTTAGCGAACAAGCTATAAGGAGAAAAATATGAAAAGAGTATTAGCACTTATTTTATCAATACTTGCACTTTCCCTTTCGCTCGTTGCTTGTGGGGGCGATGATGCTCCTAAGGGCATGAAAAGGGCAAATGCTGATTCAAAGCTTTATACCTTATATGTACCAGAGGACTGGAAGGAATTCGATACTGGAACAGATATGGCGTTTGTTCAAGCACAGGCATCAAGCGTAACAGGCAACTCTAACCTTCAACCAGAGAGCGTAAGCGCTATGGCTTGGCCAATTAGCGAATCGATCCTTGAAAACGCAGAATTAACTGCTGAACAAAGGGTAGAAAAGGCATATGAAAAATACCTTGAGGATTATAAGCAACAGCTCGGCAAGGATTATTCAGAGCCTTCAGAAATTACCGAGGTTGAGTCTGTTCGTGAGGATGGAAAGACCTATGTTTTCACAGCAAAGCAAATCGGTGTATACTGGAAATGCTATGTAAACGTTATCGTTAGCGGTAGCTATTACTACGTTGTTACCTTCAACTTCCCTCAAAAGAATCTTGAAGAGGATAAGGAGAATGGTGGCTTTAAGGAAACCATCGGTGTTGAAAACGCAACCTTTGCAGACGAAAACTACAAGGACGCTATGAACCAAATAATGACAGAGTTCAAAACCCACGGCTGATATGGAAACTATATATTTTGATAATAGCGCAACCACAAAAATTAGTGATGGCGCACTAAAGAAATTAAACGAGGCTGCCGTATCTCATTTTGGCAATCCGTCATCCTTGCACGCAATCGGCTTAGATGCAGAGAAGGAAATAACAAGGGCGCGTACAATAATTGCCAAAAGCTTAGGCGAAATACGCGCAAATAAAAATGAAATAGTTTTCACCTCTGGTGGAACGGAATCAAATAATATCGCTATTTTAGGCACAGTTTTTTCCAAAAAAAGAAAAGGAAATGAGAAAATTTTAACAACAATGGGGGAGCATTCCTCGGTTGAAGAGCCACTTGTTTTTCTTGAAAAAATGGGCTATAATATAGTTCGTGTGCCAACTAAAAATGGTGAACTCGACCTTGATTTTCTTAGAAACAACGCATCTGGTGCAATTCTTGCAACATTTATGCACGTAAATAACGAAACAGGCGCACTCTATGACATAAAAAAGGCGTTTGAAATAGTGAAGGAGTGTTCGCCTGAGGCTGTTTTGCACTCGGACTGTGTTCAATCCTATTTAAAGGTTAAATTTACAAAAAAATCACTCGGCGCTGACCTAATTTCAGTAAGTGCACACAAGGTTAACGGCCCTAAGGGTGTTGGCGCACTTTACGTTAGCCCCGAGATAATAAAGGCTAAGAAAATCTCACCTCTGTTCTTCGGTGGTGGGCAAGAGTCGGGGCTGCGCTCAGGCACGGAAAATGTGTATTCAATTTGTGCATTTGGTGAGGCTGTATCCGAGCATATGAATGCTCTTTACGAAAGCATTAATAAAATGGCAGAATTAAAGGAATACATAATAGAAAAATTAAAGGAAATTGACGGGGTAAGGCTCAATTTGCCTACAAATGGCGCACCACACATAATAAACGTGGCAGTTTTAGGCATAAGAAGCGAAACGGTTTTACACCACCTTTCATCAAAGGGTGTTTATGTTTCAAGTGGTTCTGCCTGCTCGTCGAATTCGCCCAAAAAAATAAGCTCAGCACTTAGTGGCTTCGGGCTTGAAAATGAAGTCATTGATTCGTCTATAAGAATCTCATTGTCACCTAACAATACAAGGGATGAGGCAGACGTTTTAATAGAAGCAATAAAAGATGCAAAATCAAAGCTAGTTAAGAGATAAGGAGAAAAACGTGAATTTTGACTTAAGCGTGCTATGGGAAAACATAGCCGAGCTATTCACAAGTGGCGGCTGGAAAATGGTCGTTATGTGGATAATTGGTGGACTTTTGATTTTCCTAGCAATTAAAAAAGAAATGGAGCCAACACTTCTTTTGCCGATGGGCTTTGGCGCAATTTTAGTAAACCTGCCAAACTCAGGTGCATCTGAGGTTATTGACCATCTGTTTGAAATAGGAATTAACTCACATGAGCTATTCCCTCTAATTTTGTTTATCGGTATAGGAGCGATGATTGACTTTGAACCGCTTCTTACAAATCCAAAGCTTATGCTATTCGGTGCGGCAGCACAATTCGGTATATTCTTTACCTTGTGCGCATCATCCCTTATCGGCTTTGATTTAAAGGATGCAGCATCCATTGCTATCATAGGCGCAGCGGACGGTCCAACATCTATCTTTGTTGCCAATACGCTAAATTCAAGCTATACAGCGGCAATTATGGTCGCGGCATACTCGTATATGGCGCTAGTGCCGGTTGTCCAGCCACCTATTATCAAGCTCTGCACAACAAAGAAGGAAAGAAGAATCCGTATGAACTATACCGGTAGAAAGGTATCAAAGCTTACAAAGATTCTTTTCCCAATAGTTGTTACAGTTATTGTCGGTCTTGTTGCACCTGACGCAGTTGCCCTTATCGGATTTTTAATGTTTGGTAACTTGATTCGTGAATGTGGTGTTCTTAACTCACTTTCCGAAACTGCCCAAAAGGTTCTAGCTAACCTAATTACTATATTCCTTGGCATTACAATCGCTTCAAGAATGACCGCAAATGAGTTTTTAAAGTGGGAAACCATAGTAATTATCGGTCTTGGTCTTGTTGCGTTCACATTCGATACATTTGCAGGCGTTATGCTCGCTAAATTTATGAATCTATTTAGCAAGAAAAAGATTAACCCGATGATTGGTGCTGCTGGAATTTCAGCATTCCCAATGTCTGCGCGTGTTGTTCATAAGCTCGGTCTTGAGGAGGACAACCAAAACTTCCTTCTTATGCACTCAATAGGCGTCAATGTGTCAGGTCAGGTTGCCTCAGTTATTGCAGGTGGCTTACTCCTTTCATTCGTTCAAAAGCTACTGTAAGGAGGTAAATGATGATGAAAAAGAGAATTTTATCAATATTGATCCTTGCCTTGACAGTTTCTTCGGTTTTCGCTTTTGCCTCATGTGGTAAGAAAGAGGAAATAGGCTGCCCAAATTGCGACGGAAATCTTGAAAACATTGAGAATTATTACTTTTGCGACAAGGGTGAAACCCATAGCTTTGATATTTGCGTAAATGAGGATTGCAAGGCTCCAATAGACAACAGTAATGGCCTATATTGCTCATCGTGTGGCGAAAGCCAATTCGTTTGCCCAGCATGTGAGGATGTTGAAAAGGTTGAAGGAACATACTGCCATTTGTGTGGTAAGCAGGTTCTTCGCGACGGAAAAATTAAGCTTAAATTCGATATTGATGCACTAGGTCAAAGCGCAATGATTCTTTGCAAGGGTATGCTTGGTATCTTTATTGTAACTGGCGTTATAATTACCTTTATTCTTGTTCTAAACACAATTGTTGAAAAGATAAATCAAGCAAGAGAAAATAAAGACAAATAAATAAAACGGACACCGTTTGGTGTCCGTTTTTAGATATTTGCTACATTTATAACCGTTAGTCCGTTTTTTGCTGATTTTAATGATAATTTGTAAGAATTTG
>JAZNFR010000202.1:0-2858 GCA_045576055.1 Eubacteriales bacterium | reverse complement strand
GAAGCATCAATGCCGTAGTTAGCAAGTGAAACTGCAACGTTAGCCTCGCCACCGCCATATGTAGCGCCGAATGTATCTGTTTGAATAAATCTTGTGTATCCGGCTGGATTAAGTCTTAGCATAATTTCGCCAAAGCATACTGTTTTCATAATGTACCTCTTTAAATAAATATTGTCAAATAAATTATATAACAATTAATGTTTCCCGTCAAGGCTTTGATTATATTTTTCATAGTAGAAAAGATATTGCTGCGCTATACCTGCGTTCTTGCCGAGCGCCGTATGGTCGAAATTTCCGTCAAAGTGCTTTTCAATTGCGCGCTTCATCCAAACGTCAATTGGAAACGCCTCTGTCTTTTCAAAGCCGAAAAGCAAAGCACAGGAGGCAACCTTAAGCCCGACCCCCTTTATTTTTTCAAGCTCTAAAAGAGCAGAGTCGAAATCACTTTCTTTAACTAAGTCAAGGGAAATCTCTCCCTTAGCCACCTTTTCTGCTGCATCAAATATGTATTTTGCGCGAAAGCCGGTTTTTAAATCAAATAATCCGTCAACCCCCGCATCTAAAAGTGATTTGGGCGATGGGAATGAATAATATGCTTGTCCATAAAAATCAATTTTTTCGCCATATTTTTTACACATATTTGATATAATTTTCTTAATTCGGGGTATATTATTATTCTGAGAGATAATAAATGAGCAGAGGGCCTCCCACATGTCCTGCCTTAAAATTCTAATACCACGCGAATATTCAGTAGCACGGGCAAGATGGCTTGATTTTGCCGCGCTGTTTATTGCCTCGTCAATTTCCTCGTAATTTGAATCTAGCGATAGAAAACGCGCCCAAATTAGCTCGAAATCGTTCTTTTTTGCGCCATAAATTAGAATTTCATCATCGCTGTCTTGCGCAAAAACAACGTATTTTCCAAATGCAACGCCACCAAACTCATATTTGTGTCCAAATCGCGAAACGGGGTCAAACCTAAAGCATTGGCCGCAGTCAAAGGTTTTAAAAATGTTAAGCGTTGGTATATTTTTTGCCAAAACAAACGGAATACCGTTTTCGGTTGTATGTTCTTCTACTGTATACATAGAATCCCCCCTTTCAAAAAACACTTGAACTTTTTTAATTATACCATTATAATATAATTAAGTCAACACGCACGAGGTTAAAAATATGGAGCAAATTTATACAATTCCTGTAAACGAATCATTTGAGGGGTGCGCTAAGAATGGATGCGACTGCCCACTTTGTAAAATATATGACAATCTAGAAAACAAAGAGGTTGAAATGGCACTCGGCCCATCTATGATGGAGCCATCAACAAGAGAATTAACAAACGAAAAGGGCTTCTGCCGTGAGCATTTTGAAATGATGCTTGAAAGAAATAATCGTTTGTCATTAGCTCTAATTTTGGAGAGCCATCTTGATACAATTAAAGGGAAAATGAAGGGGAATTTCCTTAGCGCAGTTTTTGGTGGCAAGGCAAATAAAGCACTGAAGACCACACAAAACGTGCTTGGTAGCTGCTTCATTTGTGAAAGGGTAAATAATCACTTTGAAAAAATGGTGGAAACCACTGTTCTTTTGTATGACAAGGACCCAGAATTCAGAGAAAAGCTACTGTCTCAAAAATATTTTTGCTTACCACACTACAAGATGCTTCTTGAGTGTGCACAAAATGAGCTTGATAAGAAAAAATACAACTCATTTTTTGATGATATATCAGGAATAGAGGATAAGTATTTTGAAAAGCTTGGCGCAGATGTTTCGTGGTTTTGCAAGAAGTTTGACTATCGCTACGACAATGAGCCATGGTATGATGCAAAGGACGCACCAGATAGAGCCGTAACATTCCTTTGTGGTGGCGTAAATAAAAGTGGGCATTGACACAAAGGTATAATATGTATGGGAGGATATCATCCTCCCGTAAAAAAGCAGATTCCCCAAAATGGGAATCTGCTTTTATATTTTTTCTAATTTTTCGATTAATTTTTTGAAATTGTCTGGTAACTCACATTCAAAGGTCACAACTTCCTTTGTCCTTGGGTGGGGGAAGGAAAGCACCTTTGCGTGCAAAATTTGTCCATCTAAAAGACTAGAGCTTGCTTTTTCAAAGGGAGTCTTGCCACCGCCATAAACAGTATCGCCAATTATTGGATGACCGATATGGCTCATATGAACTCTGATTTGATGAGTTCTACCGGTTTCTAATACCATTTTTGCGTATGTAAACGAGGGGTACTCGGTTATAACCTCATAGTGGGTAATTGCCTCCTTGCCACCCTTTACAACAGCCATTTTCTTTCTGTCAACTGGGTGACGGGCAATAGGTGCGTTTACTGTGCCACTATTTTCCTTAAAATGGCCTGTAACAATAGCGTGATAAACTCTTTTTATGCCGTGGTCCTTTAAAAGCGAGGAAAGAAAAACGTGAGCTTCGTCATTCTTTGCCACAACCAAAAGACCACTTGTGTCCTTGTCGATTCTATGCACAATTCCTGGGCGAATAACACCATTTATACCAGAGAGTGAATCCTTGCAATGATAGAGAAGCGCATTTACAAGAGTGCCACTCTCATTCCCATTTGCAGGGTGCACTACCATGCCAGAGGGCTTATTGATTACTATTATATCATCGTCCTCGTAAACGATATTAAGAGGAATATTTTCCGGCTCAACCTCTAGCTCCTTTGGCTCTGGCTCGTCAATTACAATTTCGTCACCTTGGCGCAAACGGTAATTTTTCGCCTCTACCTTGCCATTAACTGTAACACAGCCATCCTCTATAAGAATTTGCGCAGACGAGCGAGTTATATTAAGCGACTCAGAAACATATAAATCAAGGCGCTTCTTTATAT
>JAZNFR010000201.1:0-3549 GCA_045576055.1 Eubacteriales bacterium | reverse complement strand
TTTGTCGAGAAGGTTCTTGAGGCTCTCAACACTCTTAACAGCCTTGATGATTTCTTCAGTTGATGCTTCGAATTTTTCATCAATGAACAAGAGTACTTCATCATATTTTAAATTGTTAGCAATTTCTTGCTTGCATGCCTCTAGGTTAGCTGTGAAGTTAACAAGTGCCTTTTCAAGCTCACTAATAGGCTTGCTGAGATCTGCGCCCTCTGGCTTTGTTGCTGCTATTGCGCTATTTATAGCGTAGATAATCTTATCAACTGGAGGCTTTGCATTAACAACGCATGATTTGAGGTTGTTCATTGCAGTTCTAACCGCTTCTTCGCCCTCTTCAATTCTTGCGTCATCCTTGCTTTGAGAAGCGAGTTGGAGCTTTTCAATTGCAACGCCAAGCTCTTTTGTAATTTCGTTCTTCTTGAGCTCTTCAATTAAGGAAAGCATGTTTTTCTTTTCTTCCTCATATTTATCCTTGAGGTCTTCTTTTTCTTGCTCTACCTTATCTTTAATTTGCTCGTCCTTTTCATCAGGAGTTAGGTCATCCTTGTCGAGAATATCCTTGATTTCATCCTCAACCTTATCCATTTCTTCCTTGAGGTCTTCCTTCATATCATCGGAAATTTCTGAATCCTCGATATCCTCTTCAATTTTGTCAAAGGTGTCCTCAACATCTTCTTCCTTGACTTCACCCTCGTCCTCTTCCTTTTTCTCGTCTGTTACCATTTTATCGAGCACTTCCTCGATTTTTTCAGCAACATCCTTAAGGTCAGCAGCGTTCTTTGCTGCTTCTATGATTTCTACAGTTGAAGCTTCAAACTTTTCGTTAGTAAAGATAATGATTTCGCTGCTTGTTGCTGTAGTTGCCTTTGTCTTGACTTCTTCAAGATTTGTGCAGAAGTTATTAAGTGCTCTTTCTAGTGCACTTGTGATAGCTGTTTCGTCAGCGGTCTCTGGCTTTGTTTTTGCGATTGCGCCCTTAACTGCTGTAATTATGCCGTCAGCTGATTCTGCGGAGTTGAACACAACAGTCTTTAGGTTGCTCATTGCAATTCTAACCGCACTTGTGCCAGCTGCGATTTTTGTTTCGTCCTTTGTTGCAGCCGCCTTTTGAAGCATTTCAATAGCTTCGCCAAGCTCCTTTGTGATTGGGTCAGCCTTCAATGCATCAACCAAGGATGTAATGCTGTCCTTTTCCTTTTCAACTCTGCCCTCGAGGTACTTAACTGTTTCTTCAACCTTATCTCTGATTGCGTCTTGTCTTTCTTCCTCAGAAAGGTCATCTCTATTCAAGAGATCCTTGAGCTCGTTCTTAACGATGCCCATTTCTTGCTTTAATTCTGTCTTTGTTTCTTCAGTAACCTCAGACTCCTCGATGATTCTATCGATTTCGTCCATGGTTTCTTCAATTTTATCTTGTGTGACACCTGCATCATCGCCCATCTCAATGCCGAAGCGGCTTTCGATTGCCTCTTCAACTTGCTCGAGCATTGCTACGTATGGAGTATATGAAAGGATTGAATTTATGATATCTTGTGTGGACTCATTAAACTTTTGACCAATTCTTACTACCTTTGTTTCTAATTGAACTGTTGTATCACTTAGAGTAGTATTTAATTCGTCTAATCTAGTTACAAAATTAAGGAGTGCTTTTTCAAGCTCAGAAGCTGCTGCTGTAACTACTACTGTATTATTGCTTTCTTCAAGTTGTCCAAGGTTGTTTTCAAGAGCGTCCTTGATTTCCTCAGCAACTGGAGCAATAGAGTCAGCCTCTTCTTGCTTAGCCTGCTCACTTCTCTTTGTTTCAAATGCAACCCTTGCATTTGCAATAGCTGTGTTTATAACCGCCTTTAAGTCATCAATAGTAAATGATCTCTTTAGCTTAGCTTCTTCAATAGCGAAAACAACGATTTCGATTGCTGCTTGGCCATTTCCGTTTTCAGCCTCAATTTCAGCCCTCTCGAAGCTTGCGCTGAGCGCTTCGTATGCTGCCTTGTGATCGCCCTCGCATCTATTAGCAATATCGGTTAACCAGCCCTTCAATGTATAGAGTTGAACAATGAGGTTGTCACCAGAAATCCACTTACCTTCTTCGTCTTGTAGATAACCTTCAAGACCGAGATCTGCAAGATCCTCAGCCATATTGAATGAGTTTTCAAAGCCAAGTAAAACCTTACCCTCAAGGTCCTTCATTGCGTTAGTAATAGCGTCTGTTGCATCAGCAATAGCCTGTTCATCCTTCTCTACTGCTTCAACTGCATCAAATAGCTTACCAATAGCACTACCAAGAGGCTTTGTCAATTCTTCAGCCTTCAAAGCGCTAATAATAGCCTTGATTTGTGCTCTTTCATCTCTCATCATTTGCTCAAGACGAAGAACAGTATTTTCAGCTTCTTTTCTCTTTGCGAGCTCTCTATTTGTTGCATTCAAGGTTTCGTCCAAAGAAATTTCTTCAAACTTAGCTTTAAGAGAAGCTATTTCCACTCTAACCTGATCCTTCTTAGCATCTGGTGCTGTGGACTCAGCAATTATTGCTTCGATCTTTTCGAAAAGCTCTTTATCTCTTAATGAAGGATCCTTAGTGTTTTCAATCTTATCCTTCAAATCATCTTCAGCTTTTCCGATTTCTTCTTTAATATCCTCGAATTTATCCTTCAGAGCCTCATCCTCAAGCTCTTCAATTATCTTATCGATTTCTGCTATTATCTCATCAAATGCTTTATTGATTTCTTCAATTACTTGATCTCTATCAAAATCCTTATTGCTGATAATGTCTTTTATGTTCTTATCTAAATCATTAATTAAGTCTTCGATAATCTCATATTCCTTCTCAGGAAGGCCCTCTGCCTTAGCGAATAGGTTGTCTTTAATTGTCTCCCAGTGTAGAAGCACCTCATCACGCCACGGCTCCTTTGAGTCGTCTATACCGTCAAAGTATGGAATGTGTAATGCACCTGCAACGGTTGAAAGCATAAGTGAAAACGCTAAGAAAAGTGAAACTATTGAAATTACCTTTTTCTTTGGTGTTTTTACTACTATGTTCTTTGCCTCGAATTCCTTCAAGTGCTTTTGTGCGTCTTCTCTTTGAAGCTTTGCAACATATGAAGGGTCATTTTGATACTCAACCATCGTTACAACACGCTCTTCAAGTCCTAAAGAGTCGATTGTGTTGATTGCACGTTTAACACCCTTGCTATAAATATCAATGTAAAGCGCCAAGGAGATAGCAATTGTAACAAGAAGTCCAACTGCCACTGATATACCTGCGATCAACGCAACAGGTATCCAGTTATGGTTTACGATGCGAACAAAAGCTTCTCCAAATTTTTCGGAGATAGGCCAGCTATATTCAAGTGCTACTCTGCTAAGAATTGCAACAGCGCCAAGAACAACTGAGTAAATAAGAGATGAAATTACACCAAGCAAAGCACCAAGTGTAATAGCTCTTACAAACGCATCTAAAGCCAATTTTTGTTTGTATGGTTTAATTAGTTCCTTAAGATTCATAAAATCCTCCTAGATCAATCTTTCTATATTATTATAACACGCACATTT
>JAZNFR010000200.1:0-2554 GCA_045576055.1 Eubacteriales bacterium | reverse complement strand
ACCGCTTGGCCTCCGACTTAAGGAGCTTTGTGATGCGGTTGAAAGGGTCAATGCAAAAACAATTTATATTCTGCCCAACAATAAAAACATTATAATGACAGCTTCACAAGTAGGGGAAATAACAGGCAAAAACGTAATAGTTATTCCATCTAAATCTATCCCACAAGGAATTAGTGCATTACTTAGCTTTGATTCAATGCAGGATGAAAAAAACAATACTGAAAATATGAAAGAGGCAATAAAGGGCGTTTTGACATATCAATTAACATATGCAGCGAGAGATTCTAGCTATGACGGCTTAGAAATAACAGAGGGAGACTATCTTGCTTTGGCTGATGATAAGCTTTTAAATTCATCAGGAAACAGAGAAGACGCATTAGATTGCTTTGCTGAAAAAATCCTAGAAGAGGGGAAAAGCCTTGTAACCGTTTATTATGGCGAGGCAATAAGCGAGGAGGATGCACAAAAGGACGTTGCACATCTAATGGAAAAACTAGAAGCTAACGGAGTAGAAGTGAATATGTACATGGGTAATCAGCCTGTTTACTATTATGTTATCTCCGCAGAATAACCGACTATATCATACTCTCCTTTTTGTCGCAAAGTGCGACAAAAAAGCGCTACGAGCTTCGTAGCGCTTTTTCTATTATAAAGTTTCTAATTTAATAAGGTTTGTGCTACCAGTACCACCATTGGTAATACCACCGGTAATAACAATTTTGTCGCCCTTCTTTAGCTTAAAGGTGCTTTTTGCCGCCTTGTTAGCCATGTAGAAAAGCACGTCAGTGGAGTTAACAAGCTCACACATAACAGGTGTAACACCCCAAGAAAGAGAAAGCTTTCTCCATGTTTCTTCATTTGTTGTCATACCAAGAATATCAACAGGTGCGCGGAAACGGGAAACCATTCGTGCAGTAATTCCGGAAATTGAGCAAACAACAATAGCCTTTGCGTGAATATCAATTGCCATACAAGCGGTTGAGTGTGAAATGGCGTCAACTGGGTTTTGAATAATAAATCCAGATTTATTAAAAAGTGCGTCATAGTCAATAGTATTTTCGGTTTTTTCAACTATTTTTGACATAGTTTGAACGGTTAAAACAGGATATTTTCCCATTGCTGTTTCACCCGAAAGCATAACTGCACTTGTACCATCATAAACAGCATTTGCAACGTCGGAAATTTCAGCACGTGTAGGACGTGGATTGTGAATCATCGATTCTAGCATTTCAGTAGCAGTAATTACGCGCTTACCAAGCATTCTGCACTTGGTAATAAGGTGCTTTTGAGTAGCAGGAACCTCTTCGAAGGGAATTTCAACACCAAGGTCTCCTCTTGCAACCATAATACCGTCGCATTCCTTACAAATAGCCTCGATATTTTCAACACCACTACGGTTTTCAATCTTAGCGATAATATCAATATTTTCGCCACCATTTTCCTTTAAGAATGCTTTAACATCAATAAGGTCTTGGCGTGTTGACACAAATGAGCAGGCAATAAAATCAACGCCATTTTCAATTCCAAAAAGTAAATCTCTTTTGTCTTGGTCTGAAAGGTATTCTTGATGTAGAACCTTATTAGGGAAGCTCATGCTCTTAAAGTTTGAAAGCTCACCACCAGCTAAAACGTTACAAATAGCCTCGGTTTTTGTAAGCTCCTTAACCTCGAAGATAACAAGACCGTTGTTTACTAGAATTTTGTCGCCAATTGCTAGGTCGTCAATCATACCCTTGTAAGAAACGCTTACTATTTTTTCATTTCCTATAACATCGTCAATAGTAAATGTAAAGGTGTCACCATCATTTAAAGTGATTCTATCGTTTTCAAAGGCTTTTATTCTATATTCAGGTCCTTTTGTGTCAAGCATAATTGCAATTGGCAAATCAAGCTCTTGACGAACCTTTTTAATCAAATTAATTTTTTCTAGGTGTCCCTCGTGTGTGCCGTGGGAAAAGTTTAGTCTTGCAACGTTCATACCGGCAAGACAAAGCTGGCTCAAAACCTCCTCGCTTTCACACGCTGGGCCGATTGTACAAACAATTTTAGTTTTTCTCATAATTATTCCTCGCTGGGTTCGAATTGACTGTTGTATAAATTTGTATAAAAACCATTTTTGAGAATCAGTTCATCGTGGCTTCCCATTTCAATAATGTTTCCATCCTTCATAACAAGGATAATATCCGCTTCCTTGATGGTGGATAAACGATGCGCAACAATAAATGATGTGCGCCCTTGCATAAGAGTAGAGAAAGCCTTTTGAATCTTAATTTCAGTTCTTGTATCAATAGATGAGGTTGCCTCGTCTAAAATGAGCATAGGTGGTAGGGCAAGCATAATTCTTGCTATACATAGGAGCTGTCTTTGTCCTTGTGATAGGGAAGAATTGTCATCAGAAATTACTGTATCATATCCATTTGGTAATCGTTTGATAAAATTGTGCGCATGAGACGCCTTTGCCGCCTCAATAATTTCCTCTTCAGTGGCATTAGGCTTACCAAGAGCAATATTGTCTCGTACAGTTCCACTTTGTAACCAGGTGTCCTGTAAAACC
>JAZNFR010000199.1:0-3636 GCA_045576055.1 Eubacteriales bacterium | reverse complement strand
TTCCATAGTGGGTTGCAACCTTTTCAAGCTCACCTAAAACGTGAGAGGAAATAACAACTGTTGCACCGTAGTTTTTGGTGATGTCAACAAGCACCTCACGCATTATTCTCATACCATCTGCATCAAGACCGTTAATAGGCTCGTCAAGCACGAGTAGCTTTGGGTTACCTATAAGTGCCATAGCAATTCCAACCCTTTGCTTCATACCGAGAGAGCAGTTTTTATATTTGTTTGAGGCAGCACCTTCCATTCTAACTGTTTTAAGTGCTTTTACAACCTCTTTTTCTGCGTTTTTTATACTGAGATTTGCAGCCTGAAGCATCATATTATTCCAAACAGTATAGTTAGGGAAGCATCCAGGTGCTTCAATAAGCACACCCATGCTAGCGCGTACATCTATGTCGTCTTGCGCCTTGCCAAAGAGATTAACGCTACCACCTGTTTGATGAATAAGACCACAAATAATTTTCTCAGTTGTAGATTTGCCAGAGCCGTTTTCACCAATAAAGCCGTAAATTGCGCCCATAGGCACAGTCATATCAAGACCACAAAGCGCCTGCTTTTGTCCAAAGCACTTTGTAAGACCTCTAATTTCAATAGCATTCATCTTTGTACCTCCTTAATAAACGTCGCTTTTTGATAGTATGGTAGTGCCAAGAAGATTATAGAAGATTGACCACCCAGCAGAAACAAGTAAGCAAATAATAACAGAGAATATAGCATATGAGCCGTTATCAAGACAAGCATAAACGCTCGAGCCATAAAGGAATGCATTAAGCAATACGGCAGGAATTTCAATAGCCTTAAAGATTGCCGCAATGCCAATTATTAAAATACCAGTGCCAAAGAAGAATGAAAGTGCAATAGAAACACCAAAGAACTTTCTTAAAATTACATTGATAAATGTATATAGGCTAGCCCAACCAAAGCTCATAATAATCTTGCCAAGAATTGCGCAAATAAGCCCCCAAGCATTCACCTCAAAGTCAAGTCCTGCAAAAAGGCCACCCACAATGCCACCTATTAAATAGGTAATGCACATACAAGCCATAGAAAAAGCACCAATGATTGTTTTTGACATCATATAGTCTTGCTTTTTTGCGTGGGTTGTAAATAATTGCTTTACATAGCCACTTCTATAATCGCTGCCGATAAAAAGTGAAATCATTATTCCACCAAAAATAAATACCATATTCATATTAGCATAGTCGCCAATGGTTTCGATAACATAAAGAGGCTTCGATGCCGCAACTATATTCCAAGCATTTGTATAAAGCTGATTAGTTGTTTCACCGTTTGCGCCCTCCATACCCATTGTGCCTAAAATCATGGCAGGGATTATGGCAGCAATAGCAAGGAAAATGTAGAGCAAGGGAGTATGGAAAAGACGATAAAAATCAACGCTGAGCATACCCTTTAATCTTTTAAAGAAGCTAGGGGCTTCAAAGCTAAGCTCACAGGTTTTATTCATTTTAATTCTCCTCCTTTTTCGACATTAATTCAATATAATACTCTTCAAGACCAACCTTGTTCTTTTCAACCTCTGATACCAGATGGCCGTTTTTGAGTAGGCATTCAATAATTTTTTCGGTTTGTTCTACGTCGTAAACTCGCAAGTATTCGCCCTCTATACGCACATTTTCAAATTCTTTTTTCAAGGTTAAAAGTGCAGTATTTAAATCATTTGTTTTAATTGAAACAAATGTACGCGCTCTTTTTTCCATTTCCTTAGCAGAAAGCTCGGCAATCATCTTTCCTTGACGAATAACGCCATAGTGTGTTGCAATCTTTTCAAGCTCGGCAAGTAAGTGGGAGGAGATTAAAACAGTACAGCCATATTTTTGAGTTATATCAACCAAGATTTCTCTCATTATTCTCATTCCATCAGTATCAAGACCATTAATTGGCTCATCAAGAATGAGAAGTAGAGGGTCGCCAAGAAGCGCCATTGCAATACCAATCCTTTGCTTCATACCGAGAGAGCAGCTCTTGAATTTTATGTTAGCTGAGTCCTGCATACGGACAATCTCCAAAACCCTTTGAATTTCAGCATCTGGATTTTTAAGATTCAAATTAAGCGCTTGCATCTTTAGGTTTTGATACACGCTAGAGCCCGGGAAGCAACCAGCATTCTCAATAAGAGCACCAACCCTTGCTCTTACCCCAGGGTCAGTATAATCCTTCCCAAAAAGCTTGATTTCGCCCCCGTCCTTTACTAAATGTCCACAAATAAGCTTTTCAGTTGTTGATTTACCGGAGCCGTTTTCACCAATAAATCCATAAATCGCTCCAACTGGCACGGTCATATTTAAGTGGTCAACTGCATACATACCACGAAAGCTCTTTGATAAATTTCTAATTTCTATCGCGTTCATTTTTACCTCCATAAAATTTTAGGATACGCAAAAATCCCATTTTACAAAAGTAATTTTATCGCCACACTATTTTTCTTTTGTCAAAAAAATGTTTCCGTTTTGTAAAAATAAAAAACAGACCTTAAAAAAGGTCTGTTTAATTATACACTCTATTCGGTTTTAGCTTTCTTTTTTCGCTTTTTAAAGATGAATGAACGGAATAGAATAATGTTCATTACAACAAAGAAAACGGCTAAAATTGCCCAAGTGATATACGGATGTACTGCAATTACCTTAGGTGCTGCTAGTAGCATAATAGGTAAGCCAAAGACAATAGCAGGGAAGTTTTGGTAAACTAGGTTATCAGCTGCTGGGGTTTTAAAGTGTGGGTCCCACTCACGAAGGAGAATAACACCTGTACTTGCTGTGCCTGTAAGCATACCATAAGTAGCAAGGAACTGCTCATCCTTATATTCAGGATATAGCTTTTTCGAAATAAATCTTAAATAGAAGAATGTAGAAATTGCACCAACTACACCTAAAATTAGTAAGATGTGCCAGTATTTACCAAGTGTGTCAGGCTTAATTGCCGCCATACCAGAAATAATCATAATATCAAAAAAGAATCCAGCTAAGCGCTTCATTAAGAAGGTATTTATATATTCGTGCTTGATGATCTTTTTCTTTTTCATAAATCGCATAGCAAAGCAAACACCAGTTGCAACCAAAACACCAACTAGGAAGTTAAAGCCGTATATGGTTGAGCTCATGCTAGGGATTAGCTTAGCTAAAACGAAGAGAATACCATATGCAGCAAAGTAAGAGCCGAGAATAAATGCAAGCTGCATAGTGATTTTATCAACACCTGAGGACTCCATAGGTAATTCCTCAGAGGTTTGAATTTTTTCTAGTGTAACAGTTTCGCCAAAGTCAACATCCTTTAATTTCTTTTGTGCACGACGGCGAAGAATATTAAGGAAGATAACGCCGCCAATAGCAGCTGAAATAAAGCCAAGGGAAGCGATTGAAAGACCAAAGTCAGTTCCATTTACAAGTGCCTCAGCACCATTTAGGCAGTTTTCACCATTTGGATTATAGTTATTTATTGCTTGATATTGCTGACCAAAGTTAAATGCTTGACCTGTACCTTGACCAAAGCCGAACGCTAAAATAACGCCTGAATAATTTGTAAGACCTCCAATAAACAATGCGCCTATCATAGTGATTGAAATACCAATAATCGCTTGTAGTAGGTAAGCTGAAACTGTTGTAACACCTGCAT
>JAZNFR010000198.1:0-12044 GCA_045576055.1 Eubacteriales bacterium | reverse complement strand
GAATATGAAAATACAGAGGAATAAAAATGTATATTCATATTGGAAAAGATAAGGTGGTAAGGGACACAGATATTTTAGGTGTTTTTGACCTTGACTCTGCCACTGTATCTATAAACACAAGAAATTATTTGAGCAATGCTCAAAAGGAAAAAAGAGTAAAAACACTAGGGTACGAGCTTCCCAAATCATTTATAATTTTAAAAAATAATGAGGTATATTTATCCCCATTTAATACCTCATCTATAGTTAAATAAAATTCCCGACTAAAAGGAGAAAATAATGGAAAACTTGGAAAACAGAGTTGAAAGAGAATATGGCGACGAGCAGATTCAGGTTCTTGAGGGTCTTGAGGCTGTTAGAAAGCGCCCCGGTATGTATATCGGTACTACATCAATAAGAGGACTTCATCATCTTGTTTATGAGATTGTTGATAACTCTATTGACGAGGCAATGGCAGGACATTGCGACAAAATTACAGTTACACTTTTACCTGATGGAAGTGTAGAAATTCAAGATAATGGCCGTGGTGTGCCAGCTGGTATAAATGCTAAAACAGGAACACCAAACCTTGAGGTTGTATTCCTTGTTTTACACGCTGGTGGTAAATTTGGCGGTGGCGGATATAAGATTTCAGGTGGACTACACGGTGTTGGTGCATCTGTTGTTAACGCGCTTTCAGAATGGCTAGAGGTTGAAAACTGCCACGACGGAAAAATGTACACTGAAAGATTTGAAAAGGGTCAGGTTGTGCGCCCATTTGCTTGCGTTGGAGAGGCTCCAGCCGGCAAAAAGGGTCTATACGTTAGATTTAAGCCCGATGACACTATTTTTGAAACTGTTGAATTTGAATATGAAACTCTATTAACAAGACTCCGTGAGCAAGCATTCTTAAATGCGGGAATTAGAATTGTCTTCCGTGACGAAAGAGATGAGGACAATATAAGAGAAGATGAGCTTTATTACGAGGGTGGTATCCGCGAGTTTGTTAACTTTATAAATAACAACAAGGGTGGCGGACTCATCCACAACGAAGTAATCTACATGAAGGCAGAAAAAGGGGATATTACTGCTGAGGTAGCTCTTCAATATAACGATTCATATAGCGAGGCAATAGTTACCTTTGCTAACAATATGGCAACCATTGATGGTGGTACTCACGAAATAGGCTTTAAAGAGGGTCTTCGTAAGGTTACTAACACATATGGTAAAAAATTGGGCTTTTTGAAGGACGGAGACAAGCTTTCTGGCGAGGACACACGTGAAGGACTTACTGCTGTTGTTTCAGTTAAATTGCCAGACGCACAATTTGAGAGCCAAACAAAGGCAAAGCTAGGTAACAGTGAAATTAGAACTATTGTTGATAATATAGTTTCTGAAAAGCTAAGCGAATATTACGAAGAAAATCCAGATGTTGCAAAGATTATTATTGATAAATCCTGTGCAGCATCACGCGCACGTGAGGCAGCAAGAAAGGCAAGAGAGCTTGCACGCCGTAAGGGTGTTTTAGAGGGCTCAACATTACCTGGTAAGCTTGCCGACTGTCAAGACAGACGTGTTGAATATACAGAATTATTCCTTGTAGAGGGAGATTCCGCAGGTGGCTCAGCTAAGGACGGACGTGACTCACGCTTCCAAGCAATTTTGCCACTTAGAGGTAAGGTACTAAACGTTGAAAAATCACGTCTTGACAAGGTTTATTCAAACGAATCACTAATTCCTATTATCCAAGCACTTGGCTGTGGTATTGGTGAAGAATTTAATTCAGAAAAATTAAGATACGGAAAAATCATTATAATGGCCGATGCCGACGTTGACGGCTCCCATATTCAGGTTCTTCTTTTGACATTCCTATATCGTCATATGCGTCAGCTTATTGAGGACGGACACGTATTCCTTGCAAAGCCACCACTTTATAAAATTACTAAGGGTAAGCAAGAAAGATACGCATTCTCTGACGAAGAAAGAGATAAGATTTTCTTAGAGCTTGGCGGTGGTCAAGCAGAGCGCTATAAAGGTCTTGGTGAAATGGATAAGGAACAGCTTTGGGAAACAACAATGGACCCAACAAAGAGAACACTTATCAAGGTTGAAATTGGCGATGCTATCAGATGTGACGAAATCTTCTCACTCCTTATGGGTGATAAGGTTGAGCCAAGACGTGAATTTATCGAGAAAAACGCTAAATTCGTTAAGAACCTCGACATATAATTTGACGTAAAGAGGAGTTTAAAAATGAGCGAAAAAGATATAAATGCATTAGATTATGAAAATACCGAGCAAATGATAGTTGGCAGATCTATTGAATCAAGAGTGCCAGAGGCATTCCTTGAATATTCAATGTCAGTTATCGTTTCTCGTGCACTTCCAGATGTGCGCGATGGTATGAAGCCTGGTCAAAGACGTGTTATGTATGCGATGTACGAGGACCATCTAACAAGCGACAAGCCATTTAGAAAATCAGCGACAACCGTTGGTAACGTTCTTGGTAGATACCATCCACACGGTGACCAATCCGTATATGGAACAATGGTAAGAATGGCGCAACCATTCTCACTTCGTTATCCTTTGGTTGACGGACACGGTAACTTCGGTAACGTTGACGGCGATGGCGCTGCTGCTTACCGTTATACTGAGGCTAGAATGAGTAAGCTTGCAAACGAGCTTATGAGTGATATTGAAAAGGACGTTGTTGACTTCGTTCCTAACTTCGATAACTCACGTAAGGAGCCAACAGTTTTGCCATCCCGTTTTCCTAACTTCTTGGTTAACGGTAGCGTTGGTATTGCCGTTGGTATGGCAACAAACGTGCCACCTCACAACCTTGGTGAGGTTATTGATGGTACAATTCATTTAATGGATAATCCAGACTGCACAGTTAGTGACCTTATGGAATACATAAAGGGTCCAGACTTCCCAACATGTGCTACAATCTATGGTAAAAGGGGTATAATTGAAGCTTACGAAACAGGACACGGTCGTGTAATGGTTCGTTCTAAGGCAAAGATTGAAGAGGACCACCATAGAATTATAATTACTGAAATTCCTTATATGGTTAATAAGAGCCAGCTTGTTGAAAGAATTGCTGACTTAGTTAAGGATAAGAGAGTAGAGGGCATTACTGGTATTCGTGACGAATCTGGTCGTGCTGGTATGAGAATTGTCATCGAATATAAACGTGATGCAAATGCTCAAATTATTCTTAATACACTTTATAAAAACACACAGCTTCAAGACACCTGTGCTGTTAATATGCTTGCACTTGTTAAGGGTGAGCCAAAGACACTAAACCTAAAGCAGGTGCTTGAAAACTATGTTGAGTTCCAAGAGGAGGTAGTTCTTCGTAGAACTAAGTTTGAGCTCGCTAAGGCTCAGGCTGAGGCTCATATTTACGAGGGCTACAAAATTGCTATTGACAATATCGATGAGGTTATAGCTACTATCCGTTCAAGCGAGAGCACACCTATAGCTAAGGAAAAGTTGAAGGAAAAGTTCCTCCTTTCAGACGAGCAGGCTCAAGCTATTGTTGAAATGACACTCGGCCGTCTTTCTGGTATGGAGAGACAAAAAATTGAGGATAGAATCTTAAAGCTTCACGAAATTATGGCAGAGCTTAATGAGATTATAAACAACGAGGACAAGTTAAAGGGTCTTATTAAGGAAGAATTGCTTGAAATTAAGAGAAAGTTTGCTGACGCACGTCGCACTGACATAATTGATAGTGAGGAAGAAATCGATATTGAGGACCTTATCGAGCGCCACGAATGTGTAATCACACTTACAAATTCTGGTTATATTAAGAGAATCCCAGCGGATACATATTCTGCTCAACGTAGAGGCGGTAAGGGACTTATCGCTATGCATACAAAGGAAGAGGACTTTATTGAAAAGGTTCTTGTTGCTAACAGCCACGATTATCTACTTATGTTTACAGACAACGGTAAGATATTTGTTCGCAAGGTTTATAGAATTCCTGAGGCATCAAGAACTGCTAAGGGCTCTAACCTAATCAACCTAATCGAGATTGAAAAGGGTGAAAAGGTTACAGCTATGGTAACCCTTTCCGAGTTTATTCACGGCGAATACCTAACAATGGTTACACAAAACGGTGTAATTAAGCGTACTGATATTGCAGAATATGAATATCAACGCAAGGGCGGTAAGATTGCTATTAATCTCGACGAGGGCGACAAGCTCATCTTTGTTGGACATACAGACGGAACTAAGCACGTGCTTATTGCTACAAAGAACGGCTACGCAGCTAGATTTGATGAAAACAAGGTTTCTATCGTTGGTAGAACTGCACGTGGTGTTCGTGGTATTGACCTACGTGAGGGCGATATTGTATGTGGCGCAGTAATTGTTGATAACGAGAAGAAGCTATTAACAATTACCGAAAACGGCTATGGAAAGAAGTCTAATTTTGACGAGTTCGAGCCAAGAAACCGTGGTATTATGGGTGTTATTGTTCATAATATCAACGATAAGACAGGAAAGCTTGCATCTATTTCCTGCGTTGACGACGACAAGGATGTTATGGTAATAACCAACGAGGGTATTATTATAAGAACAGCAACAGACGTTATCCCAACATACAAGAGAAGCACAACAGGCGTTAAGATTATGCGTCTTGACGACGGTGCAATAGTTGCTAACACAACTCTTGTTGATAAGGAGGACGAGGAGGAAAACGAGGTAGCACTTGACGAAAATGGCAATCCAATTGTAGTAGAAGCAATTGAGGGACAAGAGGAAGGCACAGCAGTTGAGGGCGAAAATATCGACACTCTCCCAGCCAAAACTGAAGAAAATATAACCCCAGAGGAATAAAATGGGAAAAATTAAAAGAATTTTATCTTTAATGCTCGCTATGCTAATGGTTATTATATTAACCCTTAGCGTGGGCGGGTGCGTTAAAAAGATAAGCGAGGACGAGGCAAAAGCACACATAAAAAATCTAGTAGATGCATCGTATGAATTAAACCTTATAGTTTATGAGGGACTTCCATATTACGATAGAGCAGATACAATGACAGCGCTTTATGGCCCAGTTATAGATAACGAAAAATACAAATCAACAGCTGATATTAGATTAGCTATTAGAAAGGTGTTTTCCGAGGACTATGCAGGGGTTTTAGAGTCTCTTGCATTTACTGGTCAAGAGGGCGCGTCCTTTGGCTATCACACACAGCCCCGCTATATCGATAACGAGGGTGAATTGTTTGTATTAAAGGATTTTTATGAAACTGAATTTGACAGCGATAAGTATGGCGAATATGAGGGCGTAAAGGTTCAAAAATACGATACAACTAATATTGAAATAATTAAAATTTCAAAGCGCTTTGTTGAGGGAAAAATTAAGAGCGTGGATGGAAAAACCACTTTAACTGTCACTCTTGTTTTACAGGACAGAGAGTGGAGGCTTGACTCCCCAACCTATTAAAAAGCGCACCCAGTGTCTAAAAATAAGAACAAACTCAATATTTTTAAAATATTAGGAGAATAAAATGGCTAAAAAAACAACTAAGGCACAGGAAAAGGTAGCGCAAGGTGCTACCGAGGCTGAAAAGAAGAAAGCCCTTGAAACTGCCTTATCTCAAATAAAGAAGGAGTGTGGAGAGGAATCAATCAGACGCTTAGGCGATAAGGCTGATATGGTTGGCGCTATCTCAACTGGCTCCTTAATGCTAGACCTCGCTCTTGGCGTAGGTGGACTTCCAAAGGGAAGAATTATCGAAATTTATGGTCCAGAATCATCTGGTAAAACTACAATTGCTCTCCACGCAATAGCAGAAAGCCAAAAGGAGGGTGGCACAGCTGCATTTATAGATGCAGAGCATGCACTTGACCCTGTTTATGCAAAGGCTATTGGTGTTAATATTGATGAGCTTTTAGTTTCTCAACCAGATAATGGCGAACAGGCGCTTGAAATTACAGAGAAGCTTGTTTCATCTGGCGCTGTTGATATTATAGTTGTTGACTCAGTTGCGGCATTAGTACCAAGACAAGAGATTGAGGGCTCAATGGGTGACTCACATATGGGTCTTCAAGCAAGACTTATGTCACAAGCACTTCGTAAGCTTTCTGGCGCTATTGCAAAGACTAACTGTGTTGTAATCTTTATCAACCAGCTTCGTGAAAAATTAAACGTAATGTATGGCAACCCAGAAACAACAACTGGTGGACGCGCACTTAAATTCTATGCTTCCGTTAGAATTGACGTAAGAAAGGCTGACACCTTGAAAAACGGCACAGTAGCATACGGAAACCACGTTAAATGTAAGGTTGTTAAGAATAAGGTTGCAGCTCCATTTACCGTTGCTGAATTTGATATGATTTATGGCAAGGGTATTTCAAAATCCTCAGAAATTATCGATATTGCAATCGAGCTTGGACTTGTATTAAAGAGTGGCTCTTGGTTCTCGTACAACGGTGGCAAAATTGCTCAGGGTAAGGACAATGCAAGAAAATATTTTGAAGAGAATGCTGAATTAATGGCAGAGCTTGAGGAAAAAATTAAAGCAAGACTAGCAAACGGCGAAGCAGTAGAGAAGGATGAATTTGATATAGACGCTGACGACTTTGATCTTGCTTCACTCAACCTAGACTAATCAACATACGATTTTATTGCTGAATTAGTTAATTCGGCATCGACAAAAAGGGCAAAATAAATGGAAAAAGAAATCTATTACAAGGTAGAAAAAATCAAGAAAACACCAGCGGGAAGAACCTTCTGCATCAAATCAAATATGGGTACTGTTTTTGAGATGCTTGTTTCAAATGAGCAGTATGAAAGATTTGATATTGAGGAGGGTGAAATTATTGATGATGCGCACTTTCTAAAGATTAGAGAAGAGATGCTCTTCGATAACGCGCGTCGTGCGGCATTTTCGATTCTTTCATGTGGTGAAAATAACAAAAAGTCATTAATTAATAAGCTTCAGGCGCGTGGGTATTCCTACGAGCTATGTAAAAACATGGCCATTTATATGGAGCACCGCGGTTACATTGACGAAAAGAAGCAGATTAAGCTTTTGTGCCAAAACTACCTAAAAAAGAAATACGGCAAATTAAAAATTATCAATGAGCTTGTTTCTCACGGCTATCAGCGCGAGGACGTAATGGAGTTTGTCAAGAAAAATCTTGACAAGGTTGACTTCGCCGAAAACTGTGCTTACATTATTGAGAATAAATTTATGCCACTTCAAAATAACCCTGATGAAATAAAGAAAATGATGGGTACACTCCTTCGTTATGGCTACAACATTGGCGAGATTAAGGAAGGCATAAAAATTGCTACCGAAAGGCAAGGAAAAGATGAGTAAAATAGGATTTGTTTCGCTTGGCTGTCCTAAGAACCTTTTGGATACCGAGGTTATGCTCGGTCATATTGCCACAGCAGGCTACGAAATCACCCCTGAGGAATCCGAGGCAGATATTGTAATAATCAATACCTGCGCATTCATAGGGGATGCCAAAAAGGAGTCTATAGACAACATCCTTGATATTGCGTGGCTCAAGGAAAACGCAAATTTGAAGGGTATAATTGTTACGGGTTGTCTTTCTGAGCGCTATCGCGATGAGATTCTTAAAGAGTTTCCAGAGGTGGACTGCGTTCTTGGTACTGGCAGTGTTCACTCAATAGTTGAGGCAATTGAAAGGGTAGAAAAGGGCGAACGCTATTCGGAATATAAGGACAAAAACGAGGTTCTTTTAGGTGGCGACAGAATTGTAACCACAGGGGAGGCGTATGCCTACTTAAAGGTTTCCGAGGGCTGCAATAACCGTTGTACCTACTGTGCAATTCCAAATATTCGTGGTAAGTTTCGCTCACGTCCGATTGACGAATTAATCACCGAGGCGAAGGAGCTTGCCGATATGGGCATAAAGGAATTAATTGTTATCGGACAGGACACAACTGCCTATGGAATCGACCTTTATAGTGAATATAAGCTTCCAGAGCTTCTTTCTAGACTAGCAAAGGAGACGGAGATTTCTTGGCTTCGTATTCTTTATTGCTATCCAGACAAGATAACAGACGAGCTTATAAACGAGTTCAAAACAAACGAAAAATTAGTAAAATACATAGATATTCCAATCCAGCACATTAGCGATTCTGTTTTAAAGCGTATGAACCGTCGTGGGGATGGTGCGCTTATTCGCTCCGTTATGAAGCGCCTTCGCGAAATTGATGGAATGACTATTCGTTCAACTGCTATCGTTGGCTTCCCAGGGGAGACAAAGGAGAACTTTACTGAGCTTTGCGAGTTTATCCGCGAGGTTAAGTTTGACCGCTTCGGTGCGTTTGCGTATTCGCGTGAGGAGGACACCCCAGCTTATAATTTTGAGGATCAAATAGACGAGCAGGAAAAGCAGGATAGATATGACATTATAATGCGTGAGCAGCTTGCCGTTATGGAGGAATATAACGAGGGCAGAATCGGAAAGGAAATCACCGTTTTATGTGAGGGCTACGACAAGGTGGCAGAAACCTATTTTGGCAGAAGCCAAGCTGACGCCCCTGATATTGATGGCAAGGTTTTCTTTGACGCAAAAAAGCGCCACGAGGCTGGCGACTTTGTGCGCGTTAAAATTAATGACGCAGACGACTTTGATTTATACGCAAAAGAAGTATAAATTATCGACCCTGTGTCTAGATTTCAAGTTTTAAAAACAAAAAAGTGCGATCACGTGTCAGATTTTTAAAGAAAAGATTAGACCCAGTGGCGCAATCTAAGGTGGTAACAATGGAAAAAGAAAAGCAACCGAATGTCTTAAGCGAGGCGCCTCAGGGCTACAAGCTTAGCCAAACGATTGATTTACAAAATAATAAGAAGCAGTTTTTCCTAGTAAACGGTGCAGCGCTACTAATGGCGGCGGCTCTTGTTGTGCCAATGGCATTTTTTGTGCCAATAATGAAGCTATTTACCATTACCTCTTTTGACTTTGGTGGGCTTCTTATATACATTCTTCGCTTTGCAGCTTTAGCAATAGGAAGCTTTGTATATATACTTTTGCACGAGTTTACACACGGAATTACAATGAAAATATTTGGTGCAAAAAAGGTTAAATTTGGATTTAATTTTATTTACGCCTATGCTGGCTCAAAGGACGAATATTTTAAGAAGTGGCCTTATATTATAATAGCACTTGCACCAGTTTTTGTGTTCTTTATAATATTTGCTGCAATTTGCCCATTCATTTATAACACACCTTGGTTTTGGGTTGTGTATTTCTGGCAGGTGCAAAATATTTCGGGCGCTATGGGTGATATTATAGTTTCACTAATGCTTCTAAACAAACCAAAGAATTCGTATATTCAAGATTCTGGCACAAGCATGAGGGTGTTTACGCCAAAGGAGAATAGCGAAACAAATAAATAGTTGGAGGAAAATATGAATTTACCAAACAAATTAACTCTTTTAAGGGCACTTTTAGTCCCTGTATTTGTTGCTTGCTTAATTTACATTGACAACCCTATCGTATGTGGACTTGTTACAGCAGGCGTGTTTATCATCACATCACTTACCGATATGCTTGACGGAAAGATTGCAAGAAAGTATAACCTAGTTACCAACTTTGGTAAATTTATGGACCCACTTGCTGACAAATTTATGGTCTTTGCCGCACTTATCACAATTACTGTTAAGCTATTTACAACAATCGGCTCAACAAACGATAAGGTTTTGGCACATGTTATGCTTTGGGTAACTTTGATTGTTGTCCTTCGTGAGCTTGGCGTTACCTCAATTAGAATGGTATGCTCAGGCACCGAGGCAGGGGTTATCGCCGCTAATATGTTTGGCAAGCTAAAGACAGTAACACAAATAATTGCAATAGTTGTTATCTTGGTTGAATTCGCAATAAATAAGAGCCCAAAAATCGATTTTAATACACTTTGGATTGGATCATATGTATTTATCGCAGCGATGACGGTTATGACAATAGGCTCGGGAATTAATTATCTTAAGTCTTATTGGAAGTACATCAACCCAAATCAATAGTCGAGGCAGTCAGATACGGGTAAAACCGAAATCGCAAGAATATAGAGAATAGAAAAAACGCACGCCGAAGCGTGCGTTTTTTTATTTAATTATTCTAAAACAGGGTTTTGGTAGAGATAAATCTCTTGCCATGAGCTATCGTTATCAAAGGTTGTTTGTGTCAATCTAATTGCAACGATGTTCTTTTCACTATCGAACGAGGTTGCTGTTGTGCCGAATAGCACTGCATCCTCAACAATTGTTGTATAACCTGTTTCACCTTCGTAGAGAACCTCAACCTTGTATGTATCTTGTCCTGCGCCAGCTATAAAGATATAATCGATGTCAGCTGGGGTATTTGGGGTAATTTCAATGATTAGGTGAGTTCCGCTAGTGGCAAATTCGCCCTCGGTTTCTCTGTCATTTATCTTACCGTCAAATAGGATAATCAAGTTGGAGTTTTCTGTTAATTCACCATCTATTATGGTGTTTGATGAATAGTTAACAGTTACGTCAACTAGTGGCTTTTCAATAACCTCGTCACAGCCGGAGCATTCTGACTTGAAGGATGTGCCGTCAAGCTTGAATTCACCAAAGTTGTGTCCTGCTGGAACTGGAACAGTAAGCTCAAATCCACAAGAAGTACATGAAGCTGTCTTTTCGCCATCCACTGTACATGTAGGAGCCTTTGTCTCTGTCCACTCATCATATGTGTGGTTTGTTGTGCCATCCTCGCAAAGTGTTGCAGGTGTGATAACAATCTCGCCAGCGTCAGGAACAGCATTTACATATGCATATCCGTTTTTGATGAATGATTCGATTTCTTCACCATTTTGAGTAGCTATAATACCATATTGTACCCAAACATCATCAAGGTCAACCTCTATTGTAAGTGGGAAGTTGAACATGTAGTCATCAAGAGTATCAGTTAGGTTAAGCTTAATAGCTGAATCTGTTCTTTCAAGAAGGGTAACAGTTGCGCTTAGTTGCTCCTTCATATATTGAACAAGCTCTGTGTAGGAAGCAACCCAAACGCCTGTTTGCTTCAAATATTGATACTTAGAGTTTGTTGAAGTATATGTGGACCAAATTGTACCGCTTTGACCAATTTCGTGTAAGCACTCAACTGTCATACCGCCAGCTGCGATAATCTCATTGATACCCTTTTCGTAAGAGCCAAGAGCAGGGTGAGTTAGCTTATAGATACCACTGTTGTCGTTTCTGAATACGAATTCACCATCAACAAGATCGTATGAGCCAGTTTCAACCCATTCAAAGTAGTTATCCTTAAGGACACCCTTTGCATCAAGAATTTCAATGTATCTATAAGTACCATTAGTTTCAAGACCCTTGTCTACAAGCTTGTTAGCTGTAGAGTCGTATACATAGTTAACCTTTAAGTCTTCATTTGCAACGTAAGCGTAAGCATTTGGAAGCTTAACGAGAGAGTGAGTGCCACCCTTTTCATTGAATGTATAATTTCCATTGTTTAGGTCATATCCACCATCTGTAGCTTCGTAGATAGGCTTATCAAGAGGCACCATAACTGCGTTGCCGTTTTCGTCAACGAGTGGCTCGCCAGTTGTTTCATCAACTGCTTGAGTATGTGTGGTTATCTTATACTTTGTACTAGCAAGAGCGCCTTCCTTTGAAACGTATATATATGGACCTTCTGTTTGGTCAGCCTTTGAAATATAGGAGTTCATATTACCCCAAGCACGTCTGTTTGTTACCCAAACATCTTCACCAGAATTGTTAACGTCTTGAGTGAATATAACCTCGCCAGTTTCAGGGTCTACTGTGATTGAACCAACATATGGAGACATACCATAGCCGTTAGTTGATAATTCCTCAATTCTATTGTAGAAGTACTTGGAGTTACCACCATTACGAGCACTTGACATCAAGCCAGTTACATATTCTGATGTACTTGGTGATGTTTGTCCGTTAGGTGTAGCAAAGCCAAGAATTCTTTGACCGTGGAAGTTGTTCATAAACCAGTAGTGTGCGTTATGAACGTCGGAAAGAAGTGAGTTTTCACTAATTTGACCTGAGTAGTATCCA
>JAZNFR010000197.1:0-1549 GCA_045576055.1 Eubacteriales bacterium | reverse complement strand
CCTTTGCAGAAATGGATGCAATGATGTATAAAATAGAGGGCGAGGACCTATTCTTAATTGGTACAAGTGAGCACTCTATGATTGGTAAGTTTATTGACACTATTTTACCAGAGGAAAGCTTGCCACAAACACTTACCTCATACTCACCTTGCTTCCGCAAGGAAAAGGGCGCGCACGGTATTGAGGAGCGTGGTGTTTATAGAATTCACCAGTTTGAAAAGCAGGAAATGATTGTTGTTTGTAAGCCTGAGGAAAGCCCTTATTGGTTTGACAAGCTATGGCAAAACACAGTTGACCTGTTTAGAACACTTGATATCCCAGTAAGAACACTTGAGTGCTGCTCTGGCGACTTGGCAGACTTAAAGGTTAAGTCAATTGACGTTGAGGCGTGGTCTCCAAGACAAAAGAAATACTTTGAGGTTGGCTCTTGCCCAAATCTTTCAGACGCACAGGCAAGAAGACTTAAAATCCGTGTAAACGGTAAAGATGGTAAATACTTCCCACATACACTCAACAACACAGTTGTAGCACCACCAAGAATGTTAATTGCATTCCTTGAAAACAACCTAAACGAGGACGGCTCAGTTAACATTCCTGTTGCTCTCCAGCCATATATGGGTGGAAAAACAAAAATTGAAAAGAAATAAGGGGTAAATCATATGAAATACTATAAGATGAACATTGCAGGGCTTGAAAGACACTTACCTATTTGCAAGGTTACTGATGACCTTTATATTGCTGGCTTTGTTATTTTTGGCGACCCAGAATTAACAACTGCTTGTGCAAAGGAGCTACTTGCAAAGGCACCTGAGTTTGATTATATGATTACTGCTGAGGCTAAGGGTATTCCTCTAATTCACGAAATGGCAAGACTTAATGATAACCAAAGATATGTTCTTGCAAGAAAGGGCCCTAAGCTTTATATGACCAACATTATGTCCTCAACTGTTAAGTCAATTACCACTGCTAAGGAGCAAACACTTTACCTTGATGGTAAGGATGCTGAGCTTATGAATGGCAAGCGCATTTTGATTGTTGATGATGTTATCTCAACTGGTGAATCACTAAAAGCTCTTGAGGCTTTAGTTGAGCGCGCAGGCGGCACTGTTGTTGGTAGAATGTGCATCCTTGCAGAGGGTGATGCAATTGACCGTGATGATGTATTTTACATTGAGGAGCTTCCACTTTTCAATGCTGATGGTACAGTAAAGGCTTAACTTAATAATTTAAAAAGAGCGACACATAGTCGCTCTTTTTTTACCTTAACGGGATGTCGTGGACGCCTGTCCCTCTATTATTTGTAAGCCCTTCGGCTACGCTCAGGGTGACACGATCTCATCAATTTCAAAGAAATTGTATATCACCAATGCATAGCATTGCATATCACCAAGGCAAACGCCTTGTATATCATCAAGCCGAAAATACACACGATGTGTGATGATATACACCTTTGTGATGAGATACACGACTGTGTCGTGGTGATATACCAAGCCTAAATTTTTCGGCTTGGATAATGCCCCTCCCCTACATTTTACCTCTTCACTATTCA
>JAZNFR010000196.1:0-2448 GCA_045576055.1 Eubacteriales bacterium | reverse complement strand
GTCGCTTGAAACGATTTCATCAGTGTTGTAGCCGTAAGAAGCAGAAGCTGCTGCCTTCATAGCTGCATTGATGGAATCCTTTGTAACGTCTGTTCCCTTAACTACTGCAACGAGGATTGTTGTTGAACCTGTGCAAGTAGGAACTCTTTGTGCAGAACCAATAAGCTTGCCATTGAGCTCAGGAATAACAAGACCGATAGCCTTAGCTGCGCCTGTTGAGTTAGGAACGATGTTTTGAGCACCTGCTCTTGCTCTTCTTAGGTCACCCTTTCTGTGTGGGCCATCAAGAATCATTTGGTCGCCTGTGTAAGCGTGAACTGTTGTCATGATACCACTTTGGATTGGGTATGTGTCGTTAAGAGCCTTAGCCATTGGAGCTAAGCAGTTTGTTGTACAAGAAGCAGCGGAAATGATAACGTCGTCCTTGTCAAGTGTATTTTCATTAACGCCGTAAACGATTGTCTTAAGGTCGTTACCAGCTGGAGCTGAGATAACTACCTTCTTAGCACCTGCATTGATGTGCGCCATTGACTTGTCCTTTGAGCAGTAGAAACCTGTGCACTCAAGAACTACGTCAACACCAAGCTCACCCCATGGGCAGTTTGCAGCGTCTTTTTCTGCGTAGATTTTGATTGTTTTGCCGTTTACTGTGATGCTGTCCTCTGTGTTTGTAACAGTATCTGCGTAAGCGTACTTACCTTGTGCTGTGTCATACTTAAGAAGATGAGCAAGCATCTTTGGGCTGGTAAGATCGTTGATGGCTACGATTTCGTAACCTTCTGCACCGAACATTTGTCTGAAAGCAAGACGTCCGATACGGCCGAAGCCGTTAATAGCAACTTTAACTGACATTGTGAAATTCCTCCGAATTTTTTTAAATGTGTATGGAATATTTTCCCTACCATCTACATATTTTATACCATTTTTATAAAATATACAAGTGTTTTTTTTAATTTTGTCATTTTTTTCGTTTTTGCGACATACTGGATGGTTTTTTTGGTGATTTTATCCAAAACAAGCAAGTAAAATTTACTAATATACTATTTTTGTTTGACATATGAAATATTTTTTGTTATAATGTACTTTGTAGAACTATTTAGGAAGGGGATTTTGCGGTGATATTTAAAAGCCTTATTGGTAACGAAGACATTAAAAGCACTCTCGGTATTGCCATAAAAAATTCCTCCTTTTCTCACGCTTACATAATTGAGGGGCCCAAGGGCTCTGGAAAGCACACCGTTGCACGTTTAGCCTCTGCTGCTATTATGTGCAAGGATGGTCTGCCTTGCGAAAGATGTATTAGCTGTCAAAAGATTTTGCACGACAACTGCGTTGATGTGCGCTTTTATACTGCTGTTAAGGTTGACGAGGTGCGCGAGGTTATTGGCACAATCTATGAAAGCACAACCGAATGTGATTACAAGGTTATTGTTTTCAATGAGGCTGATAAAATGAATCCAAAGGCGCAAAATGCTTTGCTTATCTCCCTTGAAGAGCCTCCAAAAAACGTGGTTTTCTTTCTTCTATGTCAAGATTCAGGCGCTTTGCTTGAAACGATTCGCTCACGCGCCCAAACCTTAAGGACAAAGCCACTTGACAAGGAATTAATTTTCGATTATGTAAGAAAAAACATAGCAACTACTATTCAAGATGATGAGTTAACGGAAATTATAACGTCCTCCTCTGGCTCACTTGGATATGTTCTTGATATGCTTGATGGTGGCAAGTCTAAGGAGCTTATAAAGGCTCGTACGCTTGCTAAAAGCTTTGTTACATCGCTTTTGAGCGGCGAAGCAAACGCAGTAGCTATTGCCACATCTATGATGAGCTTTCAAAGGGACAAGCTAAAGGATACCTTTAATTTGTGCCTTATTGTGCTTCGCGATTTGATATTAATAAAAAAATCGCCAAATGTACCTCTTATTTTCTTCACCTCGCAAAGCGAGGCAAAGGAGATTTCATCCCCACACAGCATCAAAAAGCTGCTAAATTTAAAGGACGCTATTGAGTCAGCCATCGATGGCTTGGCTATTAATTCGTCTGTTATTGGAACCTTGAGCTCCATTATTGCAAACACGAAAAAGAAAGGCAGATAAAAATGGCAGAAAACATAAATGAAAATGAAAAGATGGTCGAGGTAATCGGCATTCGCTTCAAGGAAAGCGGTAAAACCTATTACTTCGAGCCAAACGGAAATAAAGCAGGCATAAACGACTATGCAGTTGTTGAAACCTCACGTGGACTAGAATTCGGTAAGGTTGCTTCACCGAACAAGGAGGTGCCAGAATCAGAGCTTGTACCACCACTTCGCCCTGTTATTAGAATCGCTAACGAGCAGGATATAAAGACTAATGAGCAAAACAAGAAAAAGGAAGCTGAGGCTTTCAAGGTTTGCCAAGCTAAAATTGTTTCGCACGGGCTTGAAATGAAGCTTGTTGAGACTGAATA